>JBDTAU010000055.1:0-5502 GCA_039924465.1 Dermatophilaceae bacterium | reverse complement strand
AGGACGGCGGTCGCGGCCGCGAATGCGAGGGTGGGTTGGACGTGCCAGGTCGTGGTGAGCCATTGGCCGGCGATGGCTCCGAGGAGGGCGCCGAGCAGGGCGGGGGCGAGGGTGCGCAGCACGACGAGGGCCACGATGAGGGAGCGGGTGGCTCCGAGGGCTCGGCGGCGGCCGAGGTCCTTGCGGCGGATCAGGACGTCGGCTAGCACGACGATGCCGATCAGGAGGGCGCCGGCGCCGAGGACCCCGAAGAGCAGGCTGCGGCTGAAGCTGCCGACGTCGTCGCCGACCTGGCGTTGGATCTCGGCCAGACCGACCGGGGACTCGATCGTGACGGCGTCCTGGCTCGGCGGCGCGAGGACGCGCAACACGAGCGTTTCGCTGGCGCGGGCCTCGTCGGCGCGTCGGGCGATGACGTGCAGCGAGGCGGGCGGGGTGCCGGGCGCGGCGGCGACCACGACTCCGGCGGCGAGGTCCTCGAACGGTGCCCGCGCACGGTACGTGCCGACGACGGGGAACTGGTCGGTCCCGGCGGCGACCCAGCCGATCCCGTCGGCCAGGCCGAGCCGGAGTCGTCCGGTGTCGCTGACCAGGGCCTCCCCGGCCCGGGGCCACCGGCCCGCGGTGAGGTCCACGACGCCGGGCAGCTCGCCGATGACCTGCCACGCGGCGACCTTGACCCCGCCCTCGCCCACGACGCCGTTGGTGACGTCGACGGGCACGGTCAGGCCGACGGCCCGCTCGACCGTGGACAGGTGGGAGACCACGGGCACGGCGGCGGCCTGGATCACCCCGGCGTTCCTCGCGTCCCGGACCACCAGGACCCGGGACCCGGCGGAGTCCAGCCGGGCCGCGACCTGCTGCTCAGCGCTGACCGAGCGCCCGACGGTCAGGATCGTGGTTAGGCACATGACCGCTGCCAGCAGCGCGATCATGACGCTGGGCACGCGTTGCGAGCGGACCGAGGCCAGCGCCTCCCGCACCGCCTGACCCGGGCTCACCGCGACACCTCCCGGGTCACAGGGACACCGTCACAGGGACACCACCGTGTCGGCGCGGTCGATGACGAACGGGTCGTGGGTGGCGATGACGACGGTGCGCCCGGGGCCGGTCGCCTCCCGCAACGCGTCCAGCACGATGGTCGCGTTGTCCCGGTCGAGGTTGCCGGTCGGCTCGTCCGCCAGCACCACGGCCGGGTCGTTGACCAGGGCCCGGCATACCGCCACCCGCTGGGCCTGACCGCCGGAGATCTCGCCCGGCCGGTGCTCGGCCCGCTCCGCGACGCCCAGCTGCTCGAGCAGGCCCCGCGCGCGGGCCTTCGCCGCGCGCCGGGACCACCCGGCATACAGGCACGGCTCGATGACCGAGTCCAGCACCGACCGCGTCGGGTCCAGCGCGGCGTCCTGGAACACGAACCCCAACCGGGCCGCGCGCACCCGCGAGCGGCCCGCGTCGGACAGGCCGCTGACGTCGGTCCCGTCCAGGCGCACCCGCCCGCCCGCGGGCGTCAACATCAGCCCGATGATGTAGAGCAGCGTCGACTTCCCCCGCCCGGACGCCCCGGTCAGGGCGGTCACCGACCCCGGCTCGAAGTCGTGGCTCAACCCGTCGAACAACTCCTCCGCTCCGCGCCGGTAGGCGAACCGCACGTCCTCGATCGCGAGCACGCCCTCACCCGTTCCCGGCCGGGTCGGCCGGCACCCGCACCCGGGTCCCGACCTGCACCCCGTCCACGACCACGAGCCCACCGGAGGAGGCCTTGACCGTGACCGTGCGTTCGGCACCCGTCTCGTCGATCACGTATGCCGTCCCGTCGGCCCGGGTGCGCACCGCAGCGGCCGGCGCGGCCGGGCCTGACACCTTGGGCACCACGACGACCTCGCTGCGCAGCGCCACCTTCGGCTGCGCCGGGAGCCGGGCGCAGTCCGCCCCACAGACTGGGCCCCCGCCCGACGCGGTCAACGCGAAGACCGTGCTGCCCGAGTTGGCGTCGACCCGGGACCCGCTGATCACCGCCGGCCAGGTCACCGTGTCGAGGGACACGTTGACGGTGCTGCCCTCGGGGATCAGCTTGGCCTGCTGCTCGGACACCTCCAGCTCGAAGGTCCGCGCCCCGGTCGGCGCCAGCACCGACTCCTCCCCGCCGGCCACCACGCCACCGACGACGATCGGCTCGCCGAGGCTGACCTGTGTTGGCAGCGACGGCACCGCGACGACCTGCCCCAGCGGCACCGTGCCGGTCTGCTCGATCCCCAGCGACTTCTGCCACGCCTTGACCGCGGCCACCGTCGCGGTCCCGTAGTACGAGTCGGCCGTGCCCAACCGGCCCATCCCGACCAGCGCCCGCTCCAACTGCGCCACGTCCGGCCCGCGGGCCTCGACGGCAAGATCGCGGTAGAACGGCAGAGTTCCGGCCACGACGCGCACGGGCACGTTCGCCACCGAGTACACGACGTCCCCGACCGCACGGGACCCGGGATTCACTGCGGTCACCACGCCCGCCAGGGCGTTACGGGCCACCGGCCGCACCGGCTGCGCCACCGTCACCGACAACGGCAGCGACCGCCCCACACTGGCCTGCGCGACCGCCGCCACGACGAAGCCGTCAGTCCGTGGCGTCGCCTCCGCGACCGTCGGCGTGCTCACCTGATGACCGGCCCACCACCCAGCACCACCCGCGACCACCACCGCCACGACCACCGCGCCGGACCATCGGCCCCGCCCCTGCGCGCTCACACGTGCTCCTATGACATTGATGGTCTCGTGCGGAAGACGCTACATGGGTGACCGTGCGCACGTGGCCCGGAGCGGTCCCTCGCGACTGGATGCCATGGGCGATTCCTCGGCGAGCTGGGTCTGTGTCAGGGTCCCCAGGGCCCTACTTCAGCGCTGGCGGATGTTCGATGATGGTCGCTGGATCGGCGCGCGGGCAGGCAGCCATCGCCTTCTTCACGCCATCGCGTCCAGCCGTGGACATGATCTCGTTCTCGGGATCCCAAGGGTCCGAGAAGTGTGCGATCCACACCGATTCGCTCGGAACATTGTCGAGCATGTAGCCGAGCTTCCGCAGGCAAGGGACCTGGACATTGACGAGGTATTCGTAATACCTCACCTTTTCCTTCGAGGACGCAGGCAGCCGGTATTGAGGATGAACCGGATACATGGCGAAGCACTCGAACTGAGCCAAGTTTGCTGCGCCCTCTTGGGACTTCGGAACATCTCCGAGCGAATAGCCGGCCCCGTCAGGGTCGACGGTGGCAGGGATGCCGCGTTCGTTGAGACACGCAACCAGCGTCTGACCGAACTCTCTGGGCTGGACGTAACGCACCACCTTGACCACAGGCGGGTTCTTGATCTGCAGACTCTTCGCTTGCCCGGCGACGTCTCTCTGATAGATCTGCGCGATCTGCTCCGATGTAAGCACCGCGCTCCCATCCAGCCCGTCAAGCACGCCGGGAGAACCCTCGGAGGCCGAGGACCTCTGCTCACCCTGGCCCGACGCGGCCGATCCCGCACTCGAGGGCACTTCGCCCACGGACGGACCTGCGCTACCCGTACATGCAGCGGTCAGCAGCAACAGTCCCAGGCTTGCGAGGGTGCTGCCGCACATACCCCGACGCCGTGCTGGCTCCGGCTCACCGGACACCCACAGTCCCATTACGTTTCGGGTTCTCAGGCCGTGTACCAGCAGTAACTGTACGACCCTGAGGCGCTCACTGTGTCGCTCGCGTCAACTCGCCATGACCCGATGTAGTGGAAGGAGGAATCCCATCCGTAACTGCTCACTCCACTCGAGTACCGCAAGTTCCGCTGTATCCCGTCCGTGAATGTTCCGATGTATCCGCTGCCGCGTGACTCGACTCCGACGAATCGTGTAGTGCCTGAACAGCTCAATGCTCCTCCACCAACGCTGCCACTCGCCGAGGCCGAGGTCATCCCGACAACGCCGGTCAGACAGGCGGCCGCGCCCACCGCAAGAACCCGCTTAATCATCTATTTCTCCGATTGTTGCGTCCCAATTCGCTAAGACCCCCTGTGCATTTCTCGGGTCCCTTGAGGGGATACTTCCGCCGCGCCACCTGTCTGTCAAGGGTTGCGTCGACTAGCAAAGCCGACGCAAGAGGCGCACACCAGCAGCGGCATAACCGGGCGGTCGGAGCCGCACCATCTGCGGCATTTCCGTGCGTTGCCTGCTGTAAAGAAGATGGACTGCTTGACCTTCCCATCTCCGCGCGGCTTGAGCGTGAGTCGACCTCTATGCCGGTGGCTCCGTTCCTGTCCGGCCCGCGGCCGCTGCGCGCAGCCGAGACCCAATGCCACGTAGCGTAATCGGCCGGTGGGTGTCCGGCGTGTCGTGATGGGTGTGGCTGGCGGGTCTGCTGTCATGACCGGTTATGGGTTTAACAGCGGTGGTGCGTCCGGATTGGGTGACGGTCGGTGTGCTGGTCAGTGAGGTCCCGCGGGACGCGGTCGATGAGGCGGTCGCGGTCTGCGGGAAGAAGGAGCGCCGCTCGGTCGGCAAGCCGCCCGCGCACGTGACCGCGTACCTGACGTTGGGGTTGGCCCTGTTCCCGGACGATGACTATGAGGAGGTCGCCGCGAAGGTGACCGGCTCGCCTCGGGGCCGAGTACGAGTTGGGCGTCACCGTGGGACATCAGCGCGTACTTGGGCATCCGGTCGCGTACCCAGCGGCGGTGCCCGCGGGGCCAGACAGCGGGCAGCAGCGCCTACTGTGCGCCGATGGAGCCCACCGGCAGCGCCTCCCACCCGTCAGCAGCCATGGCCCTGACCTCGGGCAGGTCGTCGGGCCCCGGTAGGTGGTGGCGCTCGCCCGGAGCGATGGTCCGCTCATCGCCGGCCTCCAACATGGCCTCGATGTCGGCGATCGTTGTCGGTAGGGGCTCGAGGTCAGCATCCGCGACCGCTGGCGGTTCGTCGACTCCCCAGGGGTCCAGGACCTGCGTCATGACAGCGCCGCTGCATCGGGCAGGTCCGGTGTCAGGAGCTCTTCGCTGACACTGGAGGTCTGCTCCTGCGGACGTGGAAGTGCGGTTTGGTCGTCCTCGAGAGCCTGGAACTCATGGTCGAGCAGCGTCACGTGCGCCACCCTTCTGGAGGTTGAAGATCCCGCCCAGTCTTTGAAACGGTCCTGGCTTGCGGATGTCTCCGAGCCTAGAACAACGAGCCCTCACCTAACAGTCGAAATATCCACGCGGTCGGCGCCAGCAGGGGAGGCCACCCTGTCCTGGCAGTAGCGCTCAGCTCTGATGAGGGCTAGTCGCGACGGAGCGCACGGCGCCGTCTCAGGCCCGTCCAACCGCGCACGATCCTGCCGAGGCAGACAACCACCGCGAGCGTGAGGGTGGACAAGGGTTGGAGTCCCGATGACCTGCAGACGCGGAAACCGATGATGACGAAAGCCGAACTCGCCGCCGCGAGGCAGAAGTACATGACGATGTCGCTCTTACGGACCTCAAGTGTCCTTACCAATGTCGGTGCTC
>JBDTAU010000054.1:0-13527 GCA_039924465.1 Dermatophilaceae bacterium | reverse complement strand
CTCCTGCGGTGGTCGCGGTGTGGGACGGGTGGAAGCAACCTACCCCGCCAGCAGGCCCGGGTGTCTCCTTGAGGGGTCTCCTTGACGGCGCCCGAGTCGTCGTTGGGGTGTCCAATCCGACCCGGTGAGCCCTCCGACGTGACAACGCTCGCCAGATGGGGCACAATCCGCGCACGCGGTCTGTTCCCCCATCTGGCACCATCCGGGCACGCGGTGTGTCCAGATGGGGCACAATCCGCACCCACGGGTGTTTCAGGTGAACGGACGCCCCGGACGGTCCGGGCCGGGAACAAAGGAGGACCTGTCAAACGTTCCTCCGAAACGTGACAACGGCGCTGCATTTTCAAGGAGTGAGAAGACCCACCATGGCAACTGATTACGACGCGCCACGCAAGACTGACGACGACCTCAGCGAGGACTCCCTGGAGGAGCTCAAGTCGCGGAGGGTGAACAAGAGCGCGTCCAGCGTGGACGTCGATGAGACGGAGCAGGCCGAGGACTTCGAGCTGCCCGGCGCCGATCTCTCGGGCGAGGAGCTGTCCGTTCGGGTGCTGCCCACGCAGGCGGACGAGTTCACCTGTGGACGCTGCTTCCTCGTTCACCACCGGAGCCAACTGGCCAAAGAGACCAACGGCGTGATGATCTGCTCGGAGTGCGCAGCCTGAGGGAGGGCGCACAGCACGTAGGGTCGGTCATCGTGACCGACCCTTGTGCTAGTCCCGCCCCGACAGCCCCCTCGTCGGCGCCTTCGGTGGCCGTGCCGCTGGTGCGGCTCGACCCGGACCTTCCGCTGCCGAGCTATGCGCAGGCCGACGACGCCGGCGCCGACCTCGTCTCCCGGGTTGAGGTGACCCTCCCACCTGGCGCGCGAGCCCTCGTGCCCACCGGCGTGGCCCTGGCCATCCCCGCAGGACATGCCGGGTTCGTTCACCCGCGATCCGGCCTCGCGGCGCGGCATGGGATCTCGATCGTCAACGCACCCGGTACGGTGGACGCTGGCTACCGGGGCGAGATCCTGGTGAACCTCATCAACCTCGACCGGTCGACTGCCTTCACGGTGCATCGAGGCGATCGGATCGCGCAACTGGTGGTACAGCGGGTCGAACGCGCCGAGTTCACGGTCGTGGATTCGCTCGACCAGACTGCTCGGGGGGACACTGGACATGGGTCGACCGGTGGCTTCGGCCCGCCCAGGACGCCACGCGGGACCCCACCCGAGGCCTCGGCTGGGCCCGCCTCAGGGGGACCTCGCGGGACCGAGAGCAGCAACCAAAGGACGGAATGACGTGGGACTCTTCAGCAGAGGCAAGGCCAAACGCGACGAGCAGGTGCTCGCTGACGAGCCGGCCGACGGTGACGACACGATTAACGACACGAATGACGACACGGAGGCCACGCCGGCCGAGGACCGCGAGTTGTCCCGTGCGCTCGATCGTTCCGAGGTCCCTGACGACACGGACTACCTCAACCTCGGCTCCATCTGGCTCAAGGGCCACACCGGGATGGAGTTGCGCCTTGAACTCGATGAGGCACAGCAGACCATCACGGGCGTGACGGCCGTGGTCGGTGAGTCCGCGGTCCAGCTGCAGGCCTTCGCCGCCCCGCGCACCGAGGGTGTCTGGATCGACATCCGCAACGAGATCGCGGAGGGCATCGTCAGTGCGGGAGGCACCGCGGAGGTGCTTTCCGGTGAGTTCGGTGAGGAGCTCCAGACCCGGATGCCGCAGTCCGACCAGTCAGGTCGCACGGTCTTCATGCCCGCCCGTTTCATCGGGATCGATGGTCCCCGCTGGTTCCTGCGGGCCGTCATCAGTGGCCGGGCCGCGATCGAGCCGGCCGCCACGACCGAGTTGCACGACCTCATCCGGACCCTCGTCATCGACCGCGGTGATGAGGCGATGCCCCCGCGCGAACTCCTTCCGTTGCGCCTTCCGGAGCAGCCCGAACCGGCCGCAGACGTGGCAGCGGGGATCGCCGACGAGAACCCCGATGAGGACGCGGACGAGGACGTAGGTCAGGCGCCTCGCCTGGATGACCTGCAACCCTTCGAGCGGGGCCCCGAGATCACCGAGGTGCGCTGAGCCGATGGTGCAGGAGCGACCCGGGGCGTTGCGTCGCCTCACCGACCGGTTGACCCGCTCGAGTGCGGACCTCGATTCGGACGCACTGATCCAGAAGTCCAGCGATACCGGCTGCCTGCCGATCGGGTCCGTGCCGCTGCGGTCGAGGGCGACCGTCGTCGGGGAGGTCCGCTCGGTGACGCTCCGACCTCGTGAAGAGGTCCCGGCCCTGGTCGTGGAGATCACGGACGGGAGTGGCACGTTGCACCTCGTCTGGCTCGGGCGGCGCACCATCCCCGGGATCGCCCCCGGGGTGGTCCTACGAGCCACCGGCCGGGTCACCGCTCAGCGTCGAGCGCGGACGATGTTCAACCCCTCCTACGAGATCGTGCCGCAGGGTGGCCAGCATGGATGAGGGCGCAGTGGTGCACCCGTCGGGGTCGGACCACACAGGCGGGTCGGCGCCGGCCGCTGCGGCTGCCGCCGACCTGCGTCGCTACGAGACGGTGGAGGACCTGCTGCGGGACAAGTTGTCCGAGGCCATCGGCGGCTGGCGCGGCGCCGCCGAGTCGGCCCTGCCGACGGTGGTTTTTGCGGTGGCCTGGACGGTGTCGCGTGACCTCACCCTCGCTCTGGTGAGCGCCGCGGCCTGCGTGATCGTGCTTCTCGCCGTACGCATCGTGCAGCGGCAGGGAGCCCGCTTCATCAGCTATGCCGCCATCGGCGTCGGGATCTCGGCCTTCTTCGCCCTGCGTTCCGGCCGGGCCGAGGACGTCTTCCTGCCGGGGATGCTGCAGAACGGCGCGTTGCTCGTCGTGTTGCTGCTGACCAACCTGACCCGTTGGCCGGTCTTCGGCTTCATCGTCGCGGTGGCCGAGCCTGAAGCCTTCAACGAAGACCCGGCCTGGTGGCGCAAGCACCCCGGGATCGTCACGGTCGCCGCCCGTCTGGCCTGGGTGCTCATCGCACTCAACGTCGTGCGGTTGGCGATCATGGTGCCGCTCTACCTCGCTGAGCAGGTCGCCGCCCTCGGGGTGGCCAAGGTGGTGCTCGGCTGGCCCCTCTACCTCCTGGCAGTGACGGCGATGGGAGCGATCCTCGTCCACGGCCGGACCCCCATCGACCCCGGCACCAGACCGGGCTGACCAGTCCACCTGGGCCGCGGATCCGCGCCGCGCGCATCGCGTTGACCGCGCATCGCGTTGACCGTGGCCTGCGGACGATCAGAGGGTGGTGTCGAGCTCCTTCGGGCGTTGACCCGGAGCGACCAGGCGCTGCAACTCCACCTCGTGCTCGGTCGTGGTGATGAAGAGCAACTCGTCACCGGACTCCACCGCATCGTCCTGGCTCGGGGCGAAGGGGCGCGCATCGCGGATGATGGTGACCAGCACGGTGTCGGCGGGCCACTCGATGTCTCCCACCCGCTGACCGGCGAAGGGGCTGCCCTCGGCAAGGGTCACCTCGACCATGACGGCATGGCCCTGCTGGAACTCGAAGATCCGGACGAGGTCGCCGATGCTGACCGCCTCCTCGACGAGAGCGGTCATCAGGCGGGGAGTGGACACTGCGACGTCGACGCCCCACGACTCGTCGAACATCCATTCGTTCTTGGGGTTGTTGACCCGGGCCACCGTGCGTGGCACCCCGAACTCGGTCTTGGCCAAGAGGGAGACGACGAGGTTGGCCTTGTCGTCCCCAGTGGCGGCGACGACGACGTCGCACTCCTCGAGGCGGGCCTCCTCGAGAGCGGCCAGTTCGCAGGCGTCAGCCAGCAACCAGGACGCCTCAGGCACTCGGGAGGCCTGCACGTCGTCAGCGTCCTTGTCGATGAGCAGGATCTGGTGTCCGTTGGCGAGCAGTTCGCCCGCGATCGAGCGTCCGACGCTTCCGGCTCCGGCGATGACGACACGCATGGTGGTTCCTCTGCAGTCCGGGTTCAGGTGTGGGACGGCGGCTGGTCACAGAGCCGTTCGACGCGGGGGAGCTCGTCACGCAGGACGGCCAGGTGCACGAGGTCGCCGTACTGGACCACCATCTCGGGGTGCGGCAGCATGCCCTCGCCCAGTCGGGTCACGTAGGCGACCCGGCTCCCGGTCTGTTCCTCGAGCAGGGTCACCGGCTGCCCGATCCAGGCCTGCGCCATCGGCACCTCGGCGATGACGACCTTGCCGCTGGGGTCGGTCAGCTCCGGCACCGAGCCCTGGGGCAGCAACCGCTGGATCATCTGGTCGGCCGTCCAGCGGACGGTGGCGACGGTCGGGATCCCGAGTCGCTGGTAGACGGCAGCCCGTCGCGGGTCGTAGATCCGAGCGGCGACGTGCTCGACACCGAAGGTTTCGCGGGCCACCCGCGCCGCGAGGATGTTGGAGTTGTCGCCGCTGCTGACCGCAGCGAACGCGTAGGTGTCCTTGATGCCGGCGGCGACCAGGGTGTCCCGGTCGAAACCCACCCCGGTCACCGTTTCGCCCTCGAAGGAGGTGCCCAGGCGACGGAACGATGAGGGGTCCATGTCGATGACTGCGACGTCGTGGCCCGCGTGACCGAGCGTCCGGGCCAACATCGACCCGACCCGGCCACAGCCCATGATGACGAAGTGCACGATCGCGACGCTACACCAGCCGATCGTCGCCCCCTGACCTCTGGGCCCCAGAGCGCATACAGTGTCCTGCGTGCCTGGTACCGGTTCCCTCTGGAAGCGACTCATCATCGGCCGTGCCATGCGCAGCGATCGGCTCGGGGAGACGCTGCTTCCCAAGCGTCTCGCACTGCCGATCTTTGCCAGTGACGCACTGTCGTCGGTCGCCTACGCGCCCGACGAGATCCTGCTCATGCTCGGCCTGGCCGGCGGCTCCTTCGTCGCCACCAACAGTTGGCCGGTGACGATCGGCGTCGTCCTCGTCATGCTCGTGGTCGTCGCCTCCTACCGGCAGAACGTGCACGCCTACCCGTCCGGGGGCGGCGACTACGAAGTGGCCACGACCAACCTCGGGCCGCGGGCCGGTCTGACCGTGGCCAGCGCCCTGCTCGTCGACTACGTGCTGACGGTCGCCGTCTCGATCTCGTCCGGCGTGCAGAATGCCGCGACCGTGCTCGCCTTCGTGCGTGGCAAGGAAGTCATCGTCGCCGTGGTCCTGATCGTCTTCCTCACCGCGATGAACCTGCGCGGGGTCAGGGAGTCGGGCAAGGCCTTCGCCATCCCCGTCTACGCCTTCATCGTCTCCATCATCGGCATGGGCATCTATGGCTTCATCCAGGAATTCACCGGTCACCTGACCCCTTCCGAGAGCGCGGCGCTGACCCTCTTGCCGCAGGAAGGGCAGGAGCTGACCGGGCTCGCTGCCGGGTTCCTGCTGCTGCGCGCCTTCTCCTCGGGGTGTGCCGCCCTGACGGGCGTCGAGGCGATCTCCAACGGGGTCCCGGCCTTCAAGAAGCCCAAGAGCCAGAACGCCGCGACCACCCTGCTGCTCATGGGCGTGCTCTCGATCACGATGCTCGGCTCGATCATCGCCCTCAGCCAGTGGACCGGGATCAAGATCGCCAGCGATCCGGCGACCCAGTTGCTGCGCGATGGTCAGCCGGTCGGTGACGGCTACGTGCAGCACACCGCGATCGGACAGCTGGCCAACTCGGTCTTCGCGAACTTCCCGATCGGTGTCGTCTTCGTCTCCATCGTCACCGGGTTGATCCTCGTCCTGGCCGCCAACACCGCCTTCAACGGTTTCCCGGTGCTGGCCTCGATCCTGGCCCGCGACGGCTACCTGCCGCGCCAGATGCACACCCGCGGCGACCGGCTGGCCTTCTCCAACGGGATCGTGCTCCTCTCCCTCGCCGCCATCGTCCTGGTCATCGTCTTCAAGGCCGAGGTCACGGCCCTGATCCAGCTCTACATCGTCGGGGTGTTCGTCTCCTTCACCACGAGCCAGATCGGCATGGTGCGCCACTGGACCCGCCACCTGCGCCTCGAGCGCGACGTCAAGGAGCGCCGCCGGATGATGCGCTCGCGGATCATCAACGGGATCGGTGCCGCGATGTCGGGGACTGTCCTGCTCGTCGTGCTCGTGACGAAGTTCCAGGCCGGCGCCCGCTACGCCATCCTGGCCATGATCATCCTGTTCATCCTCATGCTCGGGATCAAGAAGCACTACGACCGGGTTCGCGACGAGCTGACGATCGACTGGGACAAGGAGCGGCCGCTGCTGCCGAGTCACGTCCACGCCATCGTGTGCGTCTCCAAGATCCACAAGCCGACCATGCGGGCCGTGGCCTACGCGAGGGCCAGCCGACCCTCGTTCCTCGAAGCCGTCACCGTCGACGTCGACACCGAGGAGACCCAGGCCCTGATCGCCGTGTGGGACCGGCACCACATCCCGGTGCCACTCAGGGTGCTCGCGTCCCCCTACCGTCAGATCACGCGCCCGATCCTCGAATACGTCCGGTCGATCCGCAGCGGCAACCCTCGTGACATCGTGACGGTCTATCTGCCCGAGTACGTCCTCGGGCGGTGGTGGGAGCAGATCCTGCACAACCAGAGCGCGCTGCGGCTCAAGGCCCGGCTGCTCTTCACCCAGGGCGTGATGGTGGTCAGCGTCCCGTGGCAGCTGGCCTCCTCCGAAGGCGCTGAGCGCGAGTGGCTGGACCAGCCACCGATCCCGGGCTCGGTCCGCGGCGGCAACCAGTGACCCCGCGGACCCCGCGGGAGCGGGAGGGCGGGGGCGAGTCGCTGGTCGGTGCCACCTGGGCGGTCGAGGTCGGGCCAGTGGCCCACGGCGGCCACTGCGTGGCGCGCCACGAGGGACAGGTCATCTTCGTGCGCCACGCCCTGCCGGGCGAAAAGGTCACCGTCCGGGTCACGGAGGGGCGGGTCGGCGACCGCTTCGTCCGCGGCGACGCCGTGTCGGTGCAGTCCCGCTCTCCGCACCGGGTGGAGGCTCCCTGCCCGTATGCCGCCGAGCGGGTCTGCGGCGGCTGCGACTTCCAGCACGTGGCGCTGCCCCACCAGCGCGACCTCAAGGCGAGCGTCATCCGGGAGCAGTTCGCCCGGTTGGCCGGACTGGAGGTCGACGTCGTCGTGGCGCCCGTCCCCGGCGACGAGGAGGGGCTGCGCTGGCGGACCCGGGTCGAGTTCGCGGTCGGGCCCACTGGCCGGGCCGGACTGCGCGGACACCGATCAGCGACGATCGTCCCGATCGACGACTGCCTCATCGCGACTCCTGCCGTGATCGCCTCCGGGGTGCTGGACACCGAGTGGCAGGACTGCACCGCCGTCGACGTCATCGACGCGGCGCACCCGGCGGAGCCGGTCCTGGTGCCCCTGCCCCGGCCGCAGGGCGCGGACGCGGGTGGTGGTCTCGTCGGGGAACTCGCGCACGATGACAACGCCGATGGCGACTGGGCGGGGGAGTACGTCGTCTCCGCCCGGGGCTTCTGGCAGGTGCATCCCGGGGCGGCGACGACGTTCCTCACCCGCGTCACGGCGCTGATCGAGGCGGGTCCTGGCGATCGGGTCCTTGACCTCTACGCGGGCTCGGGCCTGTTCACCATGCGACTGGGGGAGCTCGTCGACCCGGGCGGCTTCGTCCTCGGGATCGAGGGGGACGAGCAGGCCGTCCAGAACGGTCAGCACAACACCGAACACCTGGACCACGTCGAGTGGCGCGCCAACCGTGTCGACCGGGAGTTGCGATCGCTGCTCAAGCAGGGCATCAGCGCCGATCTCGTGGTGCTCGACCCGCCCCGGACCGGGGCCGGCGCCGAGACGATGTCGCTGGTGGCGCGGCTCGGTGCCCGCCGCATCGTCTACGTGGCGTGCGACCCGGCCGGGCTCGCCCGCGACGTCAAGGCGGCCTCAGGGAACGGCTACCACCTCGCCTCGCTCGAGGCGTGGGACGCCTTCCCGATGACGCACCACGTCGAGTGCATCGCCGTCCTCGAGCCCGACGGCGACTGATACGTTCCACCTGCCGCCCACTCCTGTCGCCGAGAGGACTCCTCACCGTGTCGTTCAGCTATCCCGTCGCAGTGAAGTTCTCGGAGATCGACCTCGCCGGGGTCGTGTTCAACTCGCACTACCTGACGTGGTGCGAGGACGCGAAGTGGGCCTTCCTCGACAGCGTCGGTTACGGGCCCTACCGCTTCGCACAGGAGCAGGCCAACGCCCTGGTCCGACACGCCGAGATCGAGTGGGTGGCCAGCCTCCGCCCGCTCGACTCCGCCGAGATCCGGGTCTCCGTCTCCCGGGTCGGGTCCTCCTCGTTCACCCTGCGGCACGAGATCTGGCGGGCTGGTCCGGACCCGATCCTCACCGCCACGTGCAGCATCACGTACGTCTGGGTGGACGCCGCGACGGGGGCCAAGGCGGACATCGACCCCGCGCTGCGCCGAGCGTTGGCGCCGTCCTGAGTTGACGCCCGCCACGGAACGGGACGCATCACATACCTGACGCGCGCCACGAACCAGGCCCAGCGGCATACTCAAGCAGGCGCACTGGACACCGACTGGACTGATCAGCGGTGTGTCGCTCGCGACAACGAACTGACCATATGGTTAGATATCTTGATATCAAGATAAATCGATCACGCACGCTGGAAGGAGCCCGCAGTGGGCAGTGTTGACAGTTTCAAGGCCAAGGGAGCACTCGAGGTCGGGGACCGCACCTACGAGATCTACCGCCTGGCCCAGGTCGAGGGGCAGGAGTCCCTCCCGTACAGCCTCAAGGTGCTTCTCGAGAACCTCCTGCGCACCGAGGACGGCGCCAACATCACCGCCGACCACATCCGCGCGGTGGGGTCGTGGGACGAGAACGCCGAGCCCGAGACCGAGATCCAGTTCACGCCCGCGCGCGTGATCATGCAGGACTTCACCGGGGTGCCCTGCATCGTCGACCTCGCCACGATGCGTGAGGCCGTGGCCGAGCTCGGTGGTGACGCCAAGAAGATCAACCCGCTCGCGCCGGCTGAGCTGGTCATCGACCACTCGGTCATCATCGACGTCTTCGGCCGCGCCGATGCCTTCGAGCGCAACGTCGAGATCGAGTACCAGCGCAACCACGAGCGCTACAAGTTCCTGCGCTGGGGCCAGACGGCCTTCGACGACTTCAAGGTCGTCCCCCCGGGCACGGGCATCGTCCACCAGGTCAACATCGAGCACCTCGCCCGGACGGTCATGGTCCGCGAGATCGACGGCGAGCAGGTGGCCTACCCGGACACGTGCGTCGGCACCGACTCGCACACCACGATGGTCAACGGCCTCGGTGTGCTCGGTTGGGGCGTCGGCGGCATCGAGGCCGAGGCGGCCATGCTCGGTCAGCCCGTCTCGATGCTCATCCCGCGCGTCGTCGGCTTCAAGCTGTCGGGATCGATCCCGTCCGGCGCGACGGCGACCGATGTGGTCCTGACCATCACCGAGACGTTGCGCAACCACGGCGTGGTCGGCAAGTTCGTCGAGTTCTACGGCGAGGGCGTGGCCCAGGTGCCGCTCGCCAACCGCGCCACCATCGGCAACATGAGCCCGGAGTTCGGCTCGACCTGCGCCATCTTCCCGATCGATGACGTCACCCTGGACTACCTGCGCCTGACCGGCCGTTCGCCGGAGTCCGTGGCGCTCGTCGAGGCTTACGCCAAGGAGCAGGGTCTGTGGCTCACGGCCGGCCCCGGCCAGCCCGAGGCCCGCTACTCCGAGCGACTCGAGCTCGACCTCTCCACTGTCGTCCCCTCGATCGCCGGCCCGAAGCGCCCGCAGGACCGGATCGAGCTGTCCCGTTCCAAGGAGCAGTTCCGGGGCGACCTCGAGAACTACGCGGTCAACGGGCAGGGCATCGAGAAGAGCAGCCTGGACCGGGAGCTGATGGGGACCTTCCCCGCCTCGGACGCCCCCTCACACGATCCGCTCGAGGAGTCGGAGGCGTCCGGTCGGCCGACCCAGTCACCCTCGATCCCGGTGAGCGCCGGTCGAGCCAGCCACCCGACCACGGTGATCCTGGACGGCGCCGAGCACGTCATCGACCACGGCCACGTGGCCATCGCCTCGATCACGAGCTGCACCAACACGTCCAACCCGTCGGTGATGATGGCCGCCGCGATGCTGGCCAAAAACGCGGTCGAGCGCGGCCTGACCGTCGCCCCGTGGGTCAAGACGTCGATGGCACCGGGCTCCAAGGTCGTCACGAACTACTACGAGAAGGCCGGCATGTGGCCCTACCTGGAGAAGCTCGGCTTCCACCTGGTGGGCTACGGCTGCACGACCTGCATCGGCAACTCGGGCCCGATCATCGAGGAGGTCTCCGAGGCGGTCAACGCCAACGATCTCGCGGTCACGTCGGTCCTGTCGGGCAACCGCAACTTCGAGGGCCGGATCAACCCGGACGTCAAGATGAACTACCTCGCGTCGCCGCCGCTCGTCATCGCCTATGCCCTCGCCGGCACGATGGACTTCGACTTCGAGACCCAGCCGCTCGGGCAGGACCCAGACGGCAAGGACGTCTTCCTCAAGGAGCTCTGGCCCGCGCCGGCCGACGTCGAGCGGACCATCTCCGAGTCGATCAACCAGGACATGTTCACCCAGGACTACGCGGACGTCTTCGCCGGTGACGAGCGATGGCAGTCGCTGCCGACGCCCGAGGGTGACACGTTCGAGTGGGACGCCGACTCGACCTACGTGCGCAAGCCCCCGTACTTCGACGGCATGCCCGCGGAGCCGGAGCCGGTGCTCGACATCGACGGGGCCCGGGTGCTGGCCAAGCTCGGTGACTCGGTCACGACCGACCACATCAGCCCGGCCGGTGCGATCAAGACCGACAGCCCGGCCGGCAAGTACCTGACCGAGCACGGCATCGAGCGCCGGGACTTCAACTCCTACGGCTCGCGCCGCGGCAACCACGAGGTCATGATCCGCGGCACCTTCGCCAACATCCGGCTGCGGAACCTCCTGCTGGA
This sequence comes from Dermatophilaceae bacterium, assembly GCA_039924465.1. Taxonomy (GTDB): domain Bacteria; phylum Actinomycetota; class Actinomycetes; order Actinomycetales; family Dermatophilaceae; genus JAKDLQ01. The sequence continues at coordinate 2,537 of JBDTAU010000054.1, read as the reverse complement.
CGGGGTCGAGGGCGGCTTCACCCGCAACTTCCTGAGCGGCGGCGAGCAGGACACCATCTTTGACGCGTCGCAGGCCTACCAGGCCGCAGGGGTGCCGCTGGTGATCCTCGCGGGCAAGGAGTACGGCTCCGGTTCCTCACGGGACTGGGCCGCCAAGGGCACCAGCCTGCTCGGCGTCCGGGCGGTCATCGCCGAGAGCTACGAGCGGATCCACCGCTCGAACCTCATCGGTATGGGGGTGATCCCGCTGCAGTACCCGAAGGGGGAGAACGCCGACTCGCTCGGGCTGGACGGCACCGAGACCTTCGCGATCACGGGGATCACCGCGCTCAACGAGGACACGACCCCGAGGACCGTGACGGTCACGGCCACCCACGAGGGCGCCCAGGCATCGCCGGTGACGTTCGAGGCGGTCGTCCGGATCGACACCCCCGGTGAGGCCGACTACTACCGCAACGGCGGCATCCTGCAATACGTCCTGCGCTCCCTGGTCACCCAGGACGCCTGACCCACGCCACCTCGCACCCCGCACCCCCGCACTGGGCGGTGCGGGGCGCCTGCGTTGTCGGGTGCAGGCCGGCCCGGGTCGCCCCCGGACCGTCGCCATGAGTCGGTGGCGACTAGGTTGGCCCGGTGCGACACGTGACACTGACGACCTGGGAGTCCGGCTTCGAGTGGGTGCCCCTTGCTCCGGTGTCGTATGCCGACCCGCACGCCCCCGACCACGTGGCGACCACCTTCCAGGCTCGATCGTGGGAGAGCCCCGTCGTCGCGAGCTCCTTCCCGGGGCGAGAGCTCGTCCCGTCGTGGAACGCCCGGACCCCCACCGCCGCCTGGCTGCTCATCGAGGCCCGGGTCGACTCGGACCTCGGGTGGACGCCGTGGTTCACGGTGGCCCGGTGGGCCGAGCACGACCTGAGGTCACCGGGCGTCGCAGGGCGGGCCTCGACAGGAGTGGCGCAGCAAGCGCCCGCGAGTGCGACTGCGGACCCTGCCCCGGAGGTGTCTGGTGTGGTCACCCGGACCACCCTCCCCGGGCAGGACTTCGAGGCCGGGAGAGTGGTCACCGATACCTACCGATCGGCGCCGCACCACCCCTTCAGCAACTGGCAACTACGGGTCACCGCGCTCACGACGAAGGACCAACCGACGGACGACGACTGGCCGAAGGTCTCCCTCGTCGCGGGAATGGTGAGCGCTTTCGACGGCAGTGACGACGAGCCGCCCCACTCGCCCTCCTCCCGAACCAGTCGTGAGCTCGCCGTGCCACCCCTGTCGCAGCGGCTGCACGCCGACACCTACCCGGATTGGGACAGCGGCGGGCAGACCTGGTGCTCGCCGACCTCGACGACGATGCTGCTGTCCTACTGGGGCCTCGAACCGAGCGCGGCGGAGTCGGCGTGGGTCGGCCACGACACCGACCCGGCGGTGGTGCACGCGGTGCGCCACGTCTTCGACCCCGCCTACGGCGGCGCCGGCAACTGGGCCTTCAACACCGCCTACGCCGCGACGCGGGGGCTACGCGCCTATGTGACCCGCCTGCGTGACCTGACCGAGGCCGAGCAGTTCATCGCGGCCGGCATCCCCCTCGCCGTGTCCGTCTCCTTCGAGGCGGACGAACTCGACGGAGCGGGCTACGGGACGGCGGGCCACCTGCTGACCGTCATCGGCTTCACCGAGGGAGGCGACGTCATCTCCAACGACCCCAGCTCCCACGAGATCCCGGACAACACCGAGGTCCGGGCCGTGTACCACAGGGACCAGTTCGAGCGGGCCTGGCTGCGCGGCTCCCAAGGCCTCACCTACGTCATGCACCCGCCACACGTCGCCCTCCCGACCCCGCCGGATGAGCGGAACTGGGCCTGACGAGGCCCGTGCTGATCAAGGCAGGAACAAGACTGGTCAGGCTGACCAAGGGCTGATCTGTCACTGATTTGTCGCTGATCTGGGCTGGGTTTGGTGCTTGCGGGGTGCCGTGACGCAGACTGGGGGCATGACCGCGCACACGCCGCCGGGGTGGCCCGCCGGGGTGCCGCCGGCCCACACCCCGGGGTGGGAGGAGCGGGCGGTCCTGTGGTTGCTCGACCAGTGCCCACCCGACTATCGAGGCTATGCAGGGTGGCGCAAGCACCCCATCGCACTGGCCTGGGTGACGGGCCACCACCTCGACGGCCAGGTGGTTGCGATGCGGGCGGCCTGGCGCGAGGCTCGGGTCGTCATCGGGCCGGAGGTCCCGGCCGAGGCGCTGACGGAGATCCTCGGACAGATCGAGGCCGAGGGCATCCGGCTCGTGGGGGCCACTCGATCGGTCCGGCTGCTGTACGAGGCACTGCAGGGCAAAGTGTTCGCACCCCGGCTCTGAGCCGATTCTGTCCGTTCGTGGCAAGCCTGAGGCTGCTGGACACCATGACGAGCCTGCCGGCCCTCCAGGCCCTGCCCGCCGAGCAGCTGGCTGCCCTGGCCGAGGAGATACGGGCCTTCCTCGTGACAGAGGTCTTCAAGACGGGTGGCCACCTCGGCCCCAACCTCGGCGTCGT
>JBDTAU010000053.1:0-3014 GCA_039924465.1 Dermatophilaceae bacterium | reverse complement strand
GCGGTCAGGCGGGGGAGGCCGAGAGCGTCTATCTCGGCGTGTTCCGCCGCGCCGCGCTGGAGCGGGTCGGTGGCTACGACGTCCACTTCGCGCGGGCCCAGGACTGGGAGATGAACCACCGGATCCGCGAGAGCGGGGGACGGGTCTGGTTCACGCCGGAACTGCGCGTGACCTATCGACCACGCGGCACGGTGAGGGCCCTGGCCAAGCAGTACTTCCAGTACGGCAGGTGGCGGCGCGTCGTCGCTCGCCACCACGAGGGCACCATCAACCTGCGTTATCTCGCTCCTCCCGCGATGGTCCTGGGGACGACCGCTGCCGCCGTGGTGGGCTTCGTCTGGGCGCCGGCCTGGATTGTCCCAGCCGCCTACGGCGCCGGCATCGCCGTCGGCGGCGTCGCCATCACGGCGGGGGAGTCCGCTCGCACCCGCGCCTTTGCGCCTCTCGTCCTCGGCACCATGCACTGGTCCTGGGGGATCGGCTTCCTGACCAGCCCGCGGCGCCTGGCCCGCTGACCCGGCGATCGAGCGGGCCGGCGGAGCACTACCGGCGAGGCCGGGTCATTCAGCGCAGGCGACCCGTTTGTAGAGGGTGTAGGGCGTCTCGGTGACGACCTTCTGCCAGGCCGACGACGTGCCGACCGAGTCGATCCCTGGGTAGTTGCGGTTGCGCTTCTTGGCCCACCAGAAGGGTGTGCCGCCAGTGATGGCCCAGTCAACATCTTGCCGCTGTGCCGCTGCGCAGACCTTGGGGTCGGTGCCGGTCTGATTCAGCTTCTTGGCGAGTAGTTTCCGGTCGCCCGCCGTCGTGGTTTTCTCCGTCGGGATGAGCAGACTTCGGCCGCTCACGATGTACAGGTAGGTTCCCCCGTTCCAGGGGTTCGCGGCGACTACGGCCCGAGCGGGCAGATGGGTGCCGATGCGGTACAGCGCCTCGAGCTCAGTCGGCTTGGCCCACCACGCGCCGTCCTGGGTGGGGTGGAAATACTCCGCGACGATCCGCCGGTGCTGATAGGTGTAGAGCCTGGTTGCCCCGACAAAGGTGAGGATCACCAGACCCCCCGCGATCAGTTGGAGGATCGTCACGTCGGTCGGGGCCAATCGCCGCAGCGGCCGTGCCAGCAGGTCCGCAACAGCGACCAACCCTGCTGTCGCGGCGATCGCGGCAGGCAGGATGGTGATGGCTTGGATCCGGGCCGAGACGTTGTACCAGGGCCAGGTCAGGTAGCGCACCGACTCGTTGTCGACCGCAAGGTTGAGCCACAGGAGGGCGAGCATGACGATGAGCCCGCTGACGACCCAGCGCACTCCCCGGTGCCGGACCAAGAGGGCTACCGCCCCGATGCCAACTACTGCTGCCAGGAGCGGGAGCGGTTTCGCACCGTTGGGGGCGAACAGCAGCGTCCACTCGAGTGCCCGCTGTCCGGTGGCTTCCGGCCCGAGTTTGCCGTTGTTGACCATGACGGCTGGTCGGATCACGGTTGCGGCCGCCCCGATCAGGGCAACCGTGAGTCCCACCGCGCCGACGATCCCAGCGGCATGCCACGGCCGGGCACGAGACTGCCAGGCCCGACCCAACGCGGCGCCGATGATGAAGAGGGCGGCGAAAATCCCAAAACTGATAAGGGCATTGGGGTGGGCGAGGGTCAACCCCGGTAGGGAGGCCACAACGAGCGCGAGGGCGGCCCGCCGCCCGGCGACGACGTAAGGTCGCGACGCGGGACTGCCGAGGGTCGCGACGAGCGCCGCAAGGCAGGCGGGCAGCAGCGACTGACCGAAGAGATTGGGCCACAGGACGCCCGCGCCGAAGAGCAAATAGGGGAAGCCGGTGAAGGCGACGCTCGTGATGGCCGCCGAGAGCACGACGATGGTCCGACGCCCGAGCAGCGTCTGGGCGAGCGCTATGCACCCCAGCGGCCAGGCAAGACCGGCGGCGACCAGCACAAAAGCTGAGGTTGCGACGACGACTGGAGCGCCCGTCAGCAGCGCGATCGTCGCGGTGAATCCGTGGAAGGCAGCCGGATAGAAGCCGGTGCCGTTCGTCGTGTTGAAGGCGTTGGCACCGAGTGAGGAGATGTCGCCGTGCTCGAGCATCCACTGGGCCGTACCCAGGTGGAAGATCGTGTCCGGCGCCTGCGGGAAGGCCTCCGGGCTGCCGGACGAGTACACGAGCGCGACGGCGACGGCGACTTGGGCGACCGCCACCCCGAGGAGGGTCGCCCACGCCCCGGTGTCGAGTCGCGCGACCAACCGGTGCCACCCCCGGTGGGAGGAGGGCGGCAGGTCGGCTGTGGGTCGGCTGGTTGGTTCGTCGGGATCCGTAGGACCAGACCGTTTCGCCAAGAAGGATCGAACCAGCCATGCGATGCCCCACATCACCAGCACTGACACTGCGAGGGTGCCAACTCCCCACCGCACGTGCACCATCGGGGCCACGATGCCGGCGACTGAAAGGCACGTGGTGCTCAGCACTGGTCCCAGGGTCACCGCGGCCAGGGGTCGCAGGCGCAGGATCAGCCCGGCAACGGTGCCGGGGAGGAAAAGCAGTAGCGCGGCGACCACGACGACCGGGAACGCACTGGCCCAGGTTGTGGTGCTGGGTGTGAGCACAGTGGTCTCCTCGTGTCGTGCACTTGTCCCGCAGCAGCCACCACCCCCGAGAGGCCAGGGGGTGTGCGCCTCGGATCGACTTCGTCGACGCAGGACTGGTGCAACGGGGCACGGTGCCTAGCAGTCCATACGAAGCGGCAGCCTACCCGTTGTGGTGGGCGACACCGTCCGGGTCTACGTGCGAGGCGAGTTGAGCGGCATACCCGTCGTAACATGTGAGCCGACCTTTCGTCCGCCCTACCCTCCGAACGGGGAGCCATGCCCGGTGCCGCAGCACTGACCCAGCGTGTGCGGGGCCTCGCGACCCCGGATGTCGCTCGGCGGCTGCGCCAGAAGCTGGGTGAGACCCCGCTCAGCGAATACCGGGCTTGGGTGCGAACCCTGCCCATCGAGCCGGATGTCGTG
>JBDTAU010000052.1:0-7563 GCA_039924465.1 Dermatophilaceae bacterium | reverse complement strand
CAACACCTACACCCCTAAGCCAGTTCCACAGGTGCAAGTGCCGGCCCCGGCTCCGGTCGTCGAGGCTCCGACGCCGTCCAACTTCCTCAGTTACCCGGCGCACGGGCCCACCACGTCAGGCTTCGGGATGCGCTGGCACCCGGTCCTGCAGAAGTGGATGCTGCACGACGGGCTGGACTGGGGGATCGCCTGTGGCACTCCGGTCTATGCGGCCGCCGACGGTGAGATCATCGGCGCCGGCTGGCGGGCGAGCGGGTGGGGCAACCAGGTCCTCATCGACCACGGCATGCACCGCGGAGTCGACCTGGTGACCAGCTACAACCACCTTTCCAGCATCGTCAAGTTCGGTGGTCAGGTGAATCGTGGTCAGTTGATCGCCTACTCCGGCACGACCGGCTACTCGACGGGGTGCCACCTGCACTTCGGTACCTACGAGGACGGCACGCCGGTCAATCCGCGCAACTGGCTCTGAGCGGCCTGGCCGACAAACCGGTCGGGGCTGGGCCGTTCCTCGGGTAGCGTGGGCTCGCCGCCACGGCCACGTCACGGCTGGGAGCCAGCCCAGCGGCATACGAGAAGGGATGTCCGGTGCCCAAGGAGAAGGGGCGATCGCTCATCGCGAGCAATCGCAAGGCTCGTCACGACTACCAGATCGAGGACACGTTCGAGGCCGGGATCGTGCTCAACGGCACGGAGGTCAAGGCGCTGCGGATGGGGCGGGCCTCGCTCGTGGACGGCTTCGCGATGTTCAGCGGGAACGAGCTCTATCTCGAGAACGTGCACATCCCGGAGTACCACAACGGCACGTGGAACAACCATGCACCGAGGCGCAAGCGCAAGTTGCTGCTGCACCGCTCCGAGCTGACCAAGATCGCACACAAGACGCGTGAGAGCGGGCGGACGATCGTGCCACTGTCGCTCTACTTCAAGGACGGCCGCGCCAAGGTGGAGATCGCCCTGGCCACGGGCAAGCGAGAGTATGACAAGCGGCATGCCCTTCGCGAGCGGCAGGATAAGCGCGAGACGGAACGCGCAGTGAGCGCGGCCCGTCGCAGCCGGTGAACAGCCTTCGGGCACTTTGCACGGAACGAGACCTCAGGGACAGGGGATCAGATGCGCACCACGACGACGACATCGACGAGCCGGCATCGGATCGCCACGCTGCTCGCGTTGCTGCTGGCCAGCGCCTTCCTGGTGTTCGCGCCTGCGAGTGCGGCCCGGGCGGCCGGCGGCGAGGGCATGGCGTCCTTCAAGGGGGTCTACGACCTGCAACGCGATGGCAGCGTCGAGGTCACCGAGACGATCCAGTGGCGCTTCCCCAGCGGTGAGGAGCGGCACGGGATCTTCCGCAACATCGTCGTGCGCATGGGCTTTGACAACCAGGAGGGCAAGTATCGCTACTACGACCTGACCGGTGTCGACGTGTCGAGCCCCAGCGGTGCCCCCGACCAGTTCAAGGTCAGCGACAACGGGGCGAGCAAAGAGATCCGCATCGGCAGCCCGAGCGAGTACACCAGCGGCACGCAGGAGTACGTGATCACCTACACCTTGCACAACGTGCTCAACCCGATCGCCGGGACCGAGGGCGGTGCGGACACCGTGGAGTTCTTCTACAACATCTTCGGCACCAATGAGTTCACCGAGCGGGACAAGGTCGCAGTGACCGTCAACGCGCCGGCTGCCTCGACCGACGTGCTCTGCTACCGGGGGCCGCAGGGCTCGACGGACCCGTGTGCAGCCAAGGCCGGCGACCCGACGACCTACTCGGCGGACAACCTCGCGTCCGGCGACGCCATGACGGTCATCGGCAAGTATCCGGCGACGGCCTTCGACAACCCGCAGCCGGACGTGCGTTCCGGCGACGCCTCGTCCTCGGGAGGCTCGGCCGCGGCGCCCTACGCCAACGCTGCCGCCTGGGCGGCCGGAATCGGCGCACCCCTCGTCGCAGCCGCCGTGATGGGGACGCTCGTCTGGACCCGCGGCCGGGATGAGCGCTATGCCGACGTCACGCCGGGGCTCAGCCCGTCCTCCGGTGCCGGTGGCGCGGCACAGCCGACCAGGCGGGGCGGCAAGCAGGTCGTCGCGGTCCAGTTCACCCCGCCCAAGGGCGTCCAGCCGGGCATGGTGGGCACGATCATCGACGAGACGGCCAACCCGATCGATGTGTCGGCCACCGTCATCGACCTTGCCGTCCGCGGGTTCCTGCAGATCGAGGAGAAGGGCGGCTCGGGGATGTTCGGTCGCACGGACTGGACCCTGACCCAGCTCACGCCACCGCCGAACGAGCGACTGCTGCCCTATGAGCGCACGTTGCTCGACGGGATCTTCGGGAGCCGCGGCAGCCAGGTCGACCTGTCCGACCTCAAGAACCACTTCGCCAGCACCCTCAAGACGGTGCAGGGCCAGATGTACTCCGAGGTAGTCAAGCGGGGCTGGTTCCGCTCGTCACCGCAGACCCAGCGCGGCGTCTGGCAGGGCTTCGGGGTCGTTCTCGCCGTCATCGGCGGTCTCATCCTCTTCTACGGTCAGGGTGCCCTGTCCGCCATGCTCGGCGGGGGGTTCACCGGCGGGACCGTGTTCGGCGCGGGGATGGTGGCGGCGGGCGCCATCACGTGGCTCCTCGGTGGGAAGATGGCCGCCAAGACCGGTGAGGGCTCCGCCGTCCTGGCCCAATCGCTCGGGTTCAAGGAGTACCTCACGACCGCCGAGGCAGGGCAGATCGCCTTCGAGGAGGCGAGCAACGTCTTCAGCCGCTACCTGCCGTATGCCGTCGTCTTCGGCGTCGCCGACCGCTGGGCCAGCACGTTTGCCGAGGTGGCCAAGGCTGCCGAGGCCGCGAACCAGACGCTGATCATGCCGACGTGGTACCTGTGGAGCGGCAACACCTTCCCCGACTTCGGGGGGATCGCCAACGGCGTCGACAGCTTCTCCTCGATGTCGACCGGCACCTTCACCAGCACCCCGGGCAGTTCAGGCAGCTCGGGCTTCTCCGGGGGCGGCTTCAGCGGTGGCGGTGGCGGCGGGTCGTCCTCGGGCTCCTGGTAGCTGCGATCCGTCGTCGGTTTGGGCGGTCGTCGGGTTCCCGGAGGCGTCAGGAGTTGATGACGGCCAAGAGGTCCCCGCCCTCGACCTGTTGAGCGTGGCCGATCGCGACGCGGGTCACGGTGCCACCGGTCGGCGTCGTGATGTTGGCCTCCATCTTCATGGCCTCGATCGTGGCGATGACACTGCCGGCCTCGACGACAGCGCCCTCCTCGACGGCGAGGGTGACGACGCCGGCGAACGGTGCCGCCACCTGGCCGGCGACCCCGGGATCGGCCTTCTCGGCCGACTTCACCGCGGCCTCGACGGAGCGATCGCGGACCTGGATCGGGCGGAGCTGCCCGTTGAGGGTGCACATGACGGTGCGCATGCCTTTGTGGTCCGCCTCACCGATCGCCTGGACACCGATGAGCAGGCGCTTGCCGGGCTCGATCTCGACCTCGTACTCCTCGCCCTGCTCGAGGCCGTGGAGGAACTCGACGCTGCCGAGGACGGAGAGGTCGCCGTAGGTGTCCCGGGCCGCTCGGAAGTCCCGGGTCGGTCCGGGGAAGAGCAGCTCGTTGAGGGTGGCCCGGGGCTCCGCGGCGAGCGACGCCTCCTGCTCGGGGGTGAGGTCGGTGAGGCGTGGCTTGGCCTGACGGCCGGCCAGCGCCTTGGTCCGGAACGGCTCGGGCCAGCCACCGGGCGGGTCCCCGAGCTCCCCGTTGAGGAAGCCGATGACGGAGTCGGGGATGTCGTACTTCTGCGGGTCGGCCTCGAAGTCCGCCGGATCCGCGCCGGCCCCGACCAGGGCGAGGGCGAGGTCGCCGACGGCCTTGCTGCTCGGGGTCACCTTGACGAGGTTGCCGAGGATCCGGTTGGCGGCGGCATACATGTCCTCGATCGCCTCGAAGCGGTCACCGAGGCCGAGGGCGATGGCTTGCTGGCGCAGGTTGGACAGCTGACCGCCGGGGATCTCGTGGACGTAGACCCGCCCGGTGGGGGAGTCGAGGCCGGACTCGAAGGGTGCGTACACGTGGCGCACGGCTTCCCAGTAGGGCTCGAGTGAGAAGACGTGGTTGATGTCGAGCCCGGTCGGTCGGTCGGTGTCGTCCGTGGCCGCGACGAGGGCGGACAGGGATGGCTGGCTCGTCGTCCCGGCCATCGTCGCTGTCGCGGCGTCGACGGCATCGACCCCGGCGTTGATGGCCGCGAGGAGCGTGCCGATCTGCCCGCCTGCGGTGTCGTGGGTGTGCAGGTGCACCGGTAGGTCGAAACGCTCGCGCAGCGCCGTGACGAGGCGGGTGGCGGCCGGTGCGCGGAGCAGGCCGGCCATGTCCTTGATCGCCAGGACGTGGGCGCCGGTGTCGACGATCTGCTCGGCGAGGTGCAGGTAGTAGTCGAGCGTGTAGAGCTTCTCACCCGGGCTCATCAGGTTGCCGGTGTAGCACAGGGCCACTTCGGCGACCGCCGTCCCCGTGTCGAGGACTGCCTCGACGGCTGGCCGCATCTGCGACACGTCGTTGAGGGAATCGAAGATCCGGAAGATGTCGAGGCCGGTGCGGGCGGCCTCCCGGACGAAGGCGTCAGTGACCGCGGTGGGGTAGGGGGTGTAGCCGACGGTGTTCCGCCCGCGCAGCAGCATCTGCAAGGGGATGTTGGGCATCGCCTCCCGCAGCGCCGCGAGCCGCTCCCACGGGTCCTCGGACAGGAAGCGGAGCGCGACGTCGTAGGTGGCGCCGCCCCAGGCCTCCATCGACCAGAGCTGCGGGGTCAGGTGTGAGACGTGACCGGCGACGTGCAGCAGGTCCCGGGTGCGCATCCTCGTGGCCAGCAGGCTCTGGTGCGCGTCGCGGAAGGTGGTGTCGGTGACCGCTACCTCGTTGGCCGCGCGCAGGTGCGCTGCGAAGCCGGCCGGTCCCAGGGCGAGCAGCCGGTCCCGCGACCCCTCGGGCACCGGTGTGGTGGGGAGTTCGGGAAGCTTGTGGCGTGGGCGGACTCGGGCCCGGGTCCGAGACGGACCGTGCGGCTGGTTGACGGTGACGTCGGCGAGGTAGCCGAGCAGCTTGGTCGCCCGATCGGCCGGGACCCGGGCGGAGAGCAGCTCGGGCCGTTGGTCGATGAACGAGGTCGTTGCCAAGCCGTCCTGGAAGACCGGGTCGTCGAGGACCGCCTCGAGGAAGGGCATGTTGGTCGAGACCCCGCGTACGCGGAACTCCGCGAGCGCCCTCCGGGCCCGGCGGACCGCGAGCGGGAACGTCCGAGCGCGGCAGGTCAGCTTGACCAGCATCGAGTCGAAGTGTGCCGAGACCTCGGCGCCGACGAAGATCGTGCCGCCGTCGAGCCGGACGCCGGACCCACCGGCGGACCGGTAGGTGGTGATCGTCCCCGCGTCGGGACGGAACCCGTTGGAGGGGTCCTCGGTGGTGATCCGGCACTGCAGCGCGAAGCCCCTCGTCCGGATGTCGCGCTGCGCCAGCCCCAACTCCTCGAACGTGGCGCCGCTGGCGATCAGCAACTGGCTCACGACGAGGTCGACGTCGGTGACCTCCTCGGTCACCGTGTGCTCGACCTGGATGCGGGGGTTCATCTCGATGAAGACGTAGCGGCCGTCCTCGCCGAGCAGGAACTCGACCGTTCCGGCGTTGACGTAGCCGATCTTCCGGGCGAAGGCGGCAGCATCAGCGCACATCGACTCGCGGGTGGCCGGGTCCAGATTGGGCGCCGGCGCGATCTCGATGACCTTCTGGTGGCGACGTTGCACGGAGCAGTCGCGCTCGAAGAGGTGCAGCACCTCACCGGTGCGGTCGGCCAGGATCTGCACCTCGATGTGCCGTGGGTTGATCACGGCCTCCTCGAGATAGAGCGTCGGGTCACCGAAGGCTGCCTCGGCCTCGCGCTGGGCGGCCTCGAGCGCCTCCCGCAGGCCGTCGGGCGATTCCACGCGGCGCATGCCGCGACCGCCGCCACCGGACACCGCCTTGACGAAGAGCGGGAAGCCGAGGTCCTCCGCGGCGGCCTCCAGAGTGTCGAGGTCGGTCCCGGGCTCGGAGCCCCGCAGCGTCGGCAGACCGGCCTCGCGGGCCGCCGCGATCGCGCGCGACTTGTTGCCGGTCAGGTGCAGCACCGACGCCGGCGGCCCGACGAAGGTGATGCCGGCGGCGTCGCAGGCCTCGGCGAGCAACGGGTTCTCCGACAGGAAGCCGTAGCCGGGATAGATCGCGTCAGCGCCCGCCTCGACCGCCTTGGCCACGATGGCCTCGTGGTCGAGGTAGGCGCGGACCGGGTGACCCTCCTCGCCGATCTGGTAGGCCTCATCTGCCTTGAGCCGGTGCTCGGACTTGCGGTCCTCGTAGGGGAAGACGGCAACCGTCCGGATCCCCAGCTCGGTGGCGGCGCGGAACGCGCGTACCGCGATCTCACCTCGGTTGGCGACAAGGACCTTGCGGAACATCTGACCTCCAGGGTGCGGGGGCGTGGACGTGCAACTGGCTGCGCCGCTCGGCGCTGGCACCGTTCGAGCCTAGTAGCGCACGTCACACTTTCCGGGTCCTCGTCTTATCCTGAGACGCGCTCCGCATGGACCGGGCGGCCCCCGGGGCCAGGCCCAGCGGCATACGGCAGGGGCCTTGGCGGGGACTGTGCCGGGACCGGCTGGGGAATGCCGTGGACCCCGCTGTCGTTACTCAGGCATACTGTGGGCAGTACCGCAGATTGACAAGTGCACAGCGTGACGTGGACACCCCCATGGGGGTGATCGGTTTCGACGGTGGTCGACACATCAGGAGAAGCGGGTCGAGGATGCAGGGTTATCTCGTAAACGCTCCTTGCAAACCAATAGGTGCCAACTCAAAGCGCACCGACTTCGCCCTCGCCGCCTGAGCGAGCTCCGAAGTCCGTCAGCCTGAGCTAGTTTCCGACTCAGTGCCTGGCGTCAGCTAGGAAACTTGCTGCGTAGCCATGTTGGGGGGCTGCGCGGGACTCTTACTCAACTGGGCCTGTCGGGGAACGTGTGCGCGCGAGCCCCGGGGCCGAGAAAATCTCTAGCGCACTGCACCCGGAGAAGTCCTGGTATCTCGTCATCGGACGCGGGTTCAATTCCCGCCACCTCCACCACCTCGTGGTGGCCACGTCACGCAATGAGCGCAAAACAGCCCGTGACCTGCACAAACATGCAGGTCACGGGCTGTTTGCGTCAGGGACACGACTGACCAAGTATACCCATGAGATGCCAGAATTTCTGTCACACAGCTGTCACAGGCCATGCTGGGTATGGATCACAAGGCTGGCACGGGCCTGGTACTCATTGGAGGATGTATGGCTGCACCCGCGAAGTTACCGAGGGGCATCACTCGGTACCGAGATCGTTACCGGGTCAGAATCGACCTCGAGGGTTGCACCCACGCTCTCGGTATGTTCGACACGCTCACCGACGCGCGCGCTGCCCTCGACATCGCTCGCGGGGAGGCGGCGCGTGGCCGGTTCGTCGCGCCGGCCGAACGCCGTGCAGCCCGCAAGGCTGAGGCCGAGAGGGCCGAAGCC
>JBDTAU010000051.1:0-4907 GCA_039924465.1 Dermatophilaceae bacterium | reverse complement strand
GGAGGTGACACACCCAGCCACCTGCACCAGACCGGAAGGCCCCCATGCCAGCACTGACAGCCTCGATCCGCCCCACCGCAGCAGTGATCGGCGCCGGCGTGTCCGGCCTCACCGCGGCCTACATCCTCAGCCGGACCCACGACGTCACCCTGTTCGAGAGCGATCACCGCCTCGGCGGGCACGCGCACACCCACGACGTGCGCGGTGGCGACGGCCAGGCCCTCCGGATCGACAGCGGCTTCATCGTGCACAACGAGCGCACCTATCCGCACCTGCTGCGCCTCTTCCGCGAACTCGAGGTGCCCACCCAGCCCACCGAGATGAGCATGAGCGTCACGTGCGGCGCCTGCGGCCTGTCGTATGCCGGCGGGCGCGGGCTGCGCGGGATCCTGGCCCAGCCCCGCCGCCTGGCCGACCCGCGGTTCGTGCGGATGCTCACCGAGGTGCCGCGCTTCCACCGCGCCGCGCGGGTCCTGCTCGAGAGCACGCCGGGCGACGCCGACAGCATCGACGGCACCAGCGGCACCAGCGGCACCAGCAGCAGCGCACAGGGCGCCACCAGGAACGATCCGACCTGGGCACAGTTCCTGGCCCGGGGCCGCTACTCCGACTACTTCGTGCGCCACTTCGCGCTGCCGCTGGTGGCCTGTGTCTGGTCCTCCGCCGACACCGACGCGGGCGCCTACCCGGCCCGGCACCTCTTCCAGTTCCTCGAGCACCACGGGATGCTGACCGTCACCGGGGCCCCGACCTGGCGGACCGTGACCGGCGGATCGGCCACCTACGTCGATCGGCTCGCCGGTCACCTGACCGACGTGCGCCGGGACAGCGCAGTGACCGCAGTGAGCCGGCACGATGACATCGTCGAGGTCCGCACCGCGGGCGATCGGGTCGAGACCTTCGACCGGGCTGTGGTGGCCACCCACGCCGATCAGGCGATGGCCCTGCTCGTCGATGCAACACCCGACGAGAAGGAGGACCTCGGCGCGATCCGCTACTCCGTCAACGAGACCTGGCTGCACCGGGACTCCTCGGTCCTGCCCGCCACCACCGCGGCCCGTGCCTCCTGGAATTACCGGATGCGCTGCGACGGACCGGCCGACCAGGTGCTCGTGAGCTACTGGATGAACCGACTCCACGGAGTGCAGGACAGCGACGACCACATCGTGACCCTCAATCCCACGGGTCAGGTCGACCCGGCCGCGGTCACCGCCCAGATGACCTACGCACACCCGATCTTCACCCACGAGGCCGTCGCTGCGGCAGCCCGCCTCCGGACCGCGGGCGGTGACCGGCTGGCCTTCGCCGGCGCGCACCTCGGCTGGGGCTTCCACGAGGACGGTTGTCGCTCCGGGGTCGAGGCCGCGCAATCCCTCGGGGTGGCCTGGTGACCACGGTCAACCCCCCCACCGTTCCCGCTCTCGTCGTCGGGACGGTGACGCACACCCGCCGGACCCCACTTCGTCACGCGTTCACCAACCACTACTTCCAGTGGCTCATCGACCTCGACGCTGTCCCGCAGTTCCGTTGGCCCATCAGGCTGCTCGCTCGCTTCGACGCCAGGGACCACCTGGACGGAGCCAAACTCGGAGGCGGCATGCGCGGGGACGCAGAGAGATTCCTCGCAGGCAAGGGCATCACCCTCGAGCCCACCGATCGCGTCCTCATGCTGGCCAACGCCCGCGTCCTGGGCCATACCTTCGACCCCTTGTCGGTCTACTGGTGCCTCAGGGCCAGCGACTCGCTCAAGGCAATCATCTTCGAGGTGCACAACACCTACGGCGAGCGTCATGCTTATCTGATGGATCTCGACGAGCGCGGCCGGGCGAGCATCGACAAGACGTTCTACGTCTCCCCCTTCAACGACGTCTCCGGCACCTATGCCGTGGCGCTGCGTCTCGAGCCCGGCCTCGTCGCGGTGTCGGTCGGTTTGGATCGGGACGGGCAACGGGTGATGACCGCGACGACGACCGGCACCCCCGTCCCCGCCACGGTCCGAACCCTGACGCGCACCTCCGCCCGGCACCTCTTCATGACCCAGCGGGTCACAGTGCTGATCCGCTGGCACGGCATCCGGCTCTGGCTCCGCCGCCTGCCTATACTCCCCCGACCGAAACACTCCGAGGAGGCCGTCCGATGACGTCCGTGGCCCAACCCATCTGTCTGCGCAAACCCATCCTCCGGCCCCTCTGCGTGCGCGCGGTGCTCGCCCGCCACATCCTCGAGGCGGTGTCCCGACGAGTCCCCGTCGACGTTCAACTGCCCGATGGCCGACTCCTCGGTGGCGACATTCGTCACGGCGGTGCGCGCTCAGTCCTGGAGATCGTGCGTCCTGACGCGTTCTTCGAGCGGATCGCCCACCACCCCAAGATCGGCATCGGCGAGGCCTACATGGCCGGGGACTGGCGGGCCGGGCCGGACACCGACCTCGCCGACGTGTTGCTGCCCTTCGCTGAACGGCTGACCACCGCGGTCCCACCGGCCCTGTCCCGGCTCCGCGCCGTGGTCGACCGCCGCATCCCGTCGGCCCAGCGCAACTCGCTGACCGGCTCACGGAAGAACATCGAGGCCCACTACGACCTCAGCAACGACCTCTTCGCGGCCTTCCTCGACGAGACCATGAGCTACAGCTCGGCCCTCTTCACCGATGATGCGCCCTTTTCGGAGCAGTCGCTCGAGCAGGCACAGCTGCGCAAGGTGCACGCCATCCTCGACCTGACCCACGTCGGCGACGGCTCCCGGGTCCTCGAGATCGGCACCGGTTGGGGCACCCTCGCCATCGAGGCTGCCAAGCGAGGGGCACAGGTCACGACCGTCACCCTCTCGGCCGAGCAGGCCGCCTTCGCCCGCGACCGGGTCGCCGCTGCGGGGCTCACCGAGTCGGTCGACATCCGGCTGCAGGACTACCGCGAGGTCGAGGGCACCTACGACGCGATCGTCAGCGTCGAGATGATCGAGGCCGTCGGCGAGGAGTACTGGCCGACCTACTTCGAGACCCTCGACCAGCGCCTCGCGCCGGATGGGGTCGCTGCCATCCAGGCGATCCTCATGAGCCATGACCGCTACCTCGCCACCCGCAACTCCTACGGGTGGATCCAGAAGCACATCTTCCCAGGCGGCCTGATCCCGTCACTCCAGGCGATCGAGCAGACCGCAGAGCGCCACACGCGGCTCGAGGTCTCGCACGTCGATGCTTTCGGCCTGCACTACGCCGAGACGCTACGCCGGTGGCGCCAGACCTTCCTCGCCAACTGGCCCCAGATCCAATCCCATGGCTTCGACGAGACCTTCCGTCGCAAGTGGGAGTATTACCTCGCCTACTGCGAGGCGGGCTTCACCTCCGGCTACCTCGACGTCGCCCAGATCCGCCTCGAACGCCCCCTCGAAGGAGCCAGCTCATGACCCCTGACCCGATCGCCGGCCGGCGCTACTGGCTCATCGGCGCCTCCAGCGGCATCGGCGCCGCGCTCGCCCGGGAGCTGCTTCGACGTGGCGCCCGGGTCGCCATCAGCGCGCGACGGGCCCCCGACCTCGAGACCGTGTCGGGCGGTCGGATGACGGTCGTCCCGCTCGACGCCACCGATCCGGACGCCGTCGTGCAGGCGGAGATCGACGTGCGCGCCGCACTCGGGGGTCTGGATACCGTGGTCTGGTGCGCTGGCTACTGGAAGCAGTTCGACGCCGCCCAGTGGGACCGCGAGCTCTTCGCCCGGCACATCGAGGTCAATCTGCTCGGCCTGAGCAACGTCCTGGCGGCCGTCATCCCTCCCATGATCACCGCCGGACACGGCCACATCGCCGGGGTCGCCTCGGTGGCCGGCTATCGCGGCCTACCCGGTGCCGAGGCCTACGGCGCCACCAAGGCCGCGCAGATCAACCTGCTCGAGGCCCTGCGAGCCTCCTTGGCACCACAGGGAGTCCGCGTCACCACCGTGTGCCCGGGATTCGTCAAGACGGAGATGACCGAGACCAACACGTTCCCGATGCCCTTCATCATCGAGGCAGACGAGGCAGCGCGCTCCATCGCGGACGGCTTCGCCCACGGCCGCACCGAGATCGTCTTCCCGCTGCCGATGGCCATCCTCATG
This sequence comes from Dermatophilaceae bacterium, assembly GCA_039924465.1. Taxonomy (GTDB): domain Bacteria; phylum Actinomycetota; class Actinomycetes; order Actinomycetales; family Dermatophilaceae; genus JAKDLQ01. Next base: position 819 of record JBDTAU010000051.1, on the reverse strand, counting down.
AAGGCGGCGCGCCTGGTGCCGGTCCGGCTCTGGTCCGCGCTCACTGCGCCGAAGGGGGACCGAAAGCGCTCCCGCGTGCACGCATGACGACCCTCCTCTGGTTCCGTCGTGACCTGCGGTTGCGAGACCACCCGGCGCTCGCGGCCGCCGCCGCAGCGGGTGGCGACGTGCTGCCCGTGTTCGTCCTCGACCCGCGCCTCCTCGCCGGCGGCGCCGCCCGGACCCACCGCCTGCACGCCTCCCTCGCCGCCCTGCACGAGGCCACCGGCGGCGCCCTCGTGCTGCGTCACGGTGACCCTGCAGAGGCCATCCCGGCCCTGGCCGCCGAGGTCGACGCGTCGGAGGTCCACGTCACGGGGGAAACGACCCCCTACGGCAGACGCCGCGACCAGCACGTGGCCGATCACCTTGCCTCCCAGGGACGCCGCCTCGTCGCGACCGGCACGCCATATGCCGTCACGCCCGGTCGCGTCCGTACCGGCGGTGGCCGCCCCTACCGGGTTTTCACGCCCTACGCGCGGGCCTGGCGCGAGCACGGCTGGCGGGCCCCGGCCCAGGTCCCGACCGCACCGGCCTGGCACCGTGGCGCGGACACCGAGCCCCTTCCAGTCGCCAGCAACCGCAGCCGTGACACAGGTGTCGACGCAGGTGTTGACGCAGGCGAGGAGGCTGCCCTGGCGCGCTGGCACGCCTTCCTCGCCGACGACCTGTGGTCCTATGACACCGCCCGGGACCGACCCGACCTCGACACCACGAGCCGCATGTCGATCCATCTCAAGTTCGGCGAGATCCACCCTCGCACGATGCTCGCCGACCTCG
>JBDTAU010000050.1:0-8665 GCA_039924465.1 Dermatophilaceae bacterium | reverse complement strand
CGCCGCATAGTCCGCGACGGCGCGCTCGCGGTCAGGACCCACGAGTCGACCTGGCGCCGGAGCGCCTGGGCTCGTGTAGGTGTTGACGGCGGCAGGCACGAACAGGTTGACCCCGAAGGGCCTCGAGGTGAGCGACCAGACCACAGCGATCTGCGCGGCGAGCTGCTCCAGCGGCAGATGGCCTGAAGCGAGGAAGCCGAGGCCACCGGCCTCGCTCACCGCAGCAGCCAACTCGGGGGTCGATGGGCCACCCGCCATGGGCGCCGCGACGACGGGGACCATGAGATCAGCGATGTCCATGACCTGACGCTACTCCCTCGACACGATCGGGGGCCGACGCGAGAGGATCAGGTCATGACCACTGCGTGGCGCCCCCGTGACGGGCGCGACCCCTCCCTGGACCCGGGCGAGGGCCAAGGCGGGTCCGTATGCCGCTGAGCCGGCTGACCGGCGTCCGTGACCCGCGCACCCCGGTCCTGATCGCCCTCATGCTGGCGATGGCCATGATCGCGATGGACACCACGATCGTGGCCACCGCGATCCCCCAGGTGGTCGGCGACCTCGGCGGGTTCTCGCTGGTCGGCTGGGTGTTCTCGATCTACCTGCTGGCCCAGACGGTGACGATCCCGATCTACAGCAAGTTCGCCGACCTCTACGGACGCAAGCCGATCCTCGTCATCGGCTCCCTGATCTTCCTGGGCGGGTCCGTGCTCTCCGCGATGTCGTGGAACATGGTGGCCCTCATCGTCTTCCGCGGGGTGCAGGGGATCGGGGCCGGCGCGATCGGCGCCACGGTCCAGACCCTGGCCGGGGACCTCTACGACATCCGCGAGCGCGGCCGGGTCCAGGGCTACCTGTCGAGCGTGTGGGGCATCTCGGCCGTCGTCGCACCGACCCTCGGTGGCCTCTTCGCCGAGTACGCCACGTGGCGCTGGATCTTCCTGGTCAACCTGCCCATCGGGGCGCTCGCCCTGACGTTCATCATCCGCGGGGTGCACGAGGACGTCGAGCCACACGAGCACCGGATCGACTATGCCGGCGCCTCCCTACTGTTCCTCTCAGCCGGTCTGGGCATGTTCGGGCTGCTGCAGGGCGGGACGAGCTGGCCCTGGTGGTCGGCGCCGAGCATCGCGATCTTCGCTGGAGCCCTGCTGGCCGGACTCGCCGCGGTGCCCGTCGAGAAGCGGGCTGCAGAACCGATCATGCCACCGTGGCTGTGGGGCGCTCGTCTGACCGCCGGCTCCTACCTCGCCACCGCCATGGCGGGGCTTGCCGTCATCGGGCTCTCGACCTTCCTCCCGACGTGGGCCCAGTCGGTCGGCGGACTCAGCCCGATCGCCGCGGGCTTCGTCCTGGCCACGATGAGCATGAGTTGGCCGCTCGCCTCGGGGCTGTCGAGTCAGCTCTACCTTCGGATCGGGTTCCGGGACACGGCCGTGGTCGGGGCGGGCTTCGCCATCGCCTCCGGCATCGTCTTCGTCCTCATGACCGAGGACGCCTCGATCTGGCAGGCGGTGCTCGGCAGCCTCCTCATGGGTGCCGGGATGGGCCTGATCACCGCTCCCCTGCTTGTCGGGTTGCAGTCCACGGTGACGTGGTCCCAGCGCGGTGTCATCACCGGTGGGGCGATGTTCGCCCGCTTCCTGGGGCAGAGCCTGGGGGCCGCGGTCTTCGGGGCGATCACCAACTTCGTCCTGCTGCAACGTCTCGACTCGGTCCCGGCGAACTTGCGCGGCGTGGTGCCGAGCACCGTCGACGAGGTCAGCCGGGCCCTGATCGGGCACCCGACGGCAGCCGCTGAAGCCTTCATGCGCTCAGCCCTGCACGCCTCCACCCACGCGGTCTTCGTCGCCCTGCTGGCTGCTGGCGTCGGGACCCTGATCATCCTGCTGACCGTCGTCCCGCGCCACTTCCCGACCATCGGAAGGGTCACCGCTGGGCCTTCGACCGAGTCTTTGCGCCGGCCTGACGGCGGGGACTCGCAGGGTGATGCGCCGGGACGGTCAGGGGCGGCTGGGACCGGGGTGGGCGGCATACGTCAGCACCCGCGAGGTGGCTTGCTCCCGCCGACGGAGCCACAGCGACACGGCGAGGATGAGCCCACCCCCGACGGACAGCCCGACCCCGACCCAACTCGGCGACGTCCACCCGTAGCCGCGGTCGATGACGACCCCGCCGAGGAACGCGCCGAGGGCGTTGGCGATGTTGAGGGCGGCATGGTTGCTCGCGGCGCCGAGGCCGCGGGCCTCGCCGGCGACGTCCATGAGCCGCAGTTGCAGGCCGAGGACCAGGAAGGAGACGGTCATGGCCACGGCGAAGATCGTCAGCGCCATCGGGATCGCGGACGAGGCCGTGACCGTGAGCACGGCGAGCAGCAGCCCGGTCCCCGCCAGGCCCGTGACGAGCGTGCCGATGAGTGACCGATCGAGCAGCCGGCCACCGATGACCGTTCCGACGACGGCGCCCAGTCCGTAGGCCAGCAGGAACAACGGAATGGTGCTCTCCGGGACTCCTGTGACGTTGGTCAGGAGCGGGGAGATGTAGGAGTACATGGCGAACATGCCGCCGAAGCCGACGGCCCCCACGAGCAGGGTCAGCCACACCTGCACGTTGTGGAAGGCCGTGATCTCACGAACGACGGTGGCTGCGGGATCTCCCGGGGTCCGGGGGACGAACGCGTAGGCGAGCACGGCGGTGACGACACCGATGATGGCGACTGCGGCAAAGGTCGTGCGCCACCCGAGGTTCTGGCCCATCCACGTCGCGACGGGCACCCCGATGACGTTGGCGAGCGGGATTCCGAGCATCACGCGGCTGACGGCCCGGCCGCCCTGGCCCGAGCGCGCCATGTCGATGGCCACGAGGGAGGCGATGCCGAAGAATGCGCCATGCGGTAGTCCGGTGAGGAAGCGCGCTGTGAGCAGCGCCCCGTAGGAGCCGACGAGCGCACTCGCCGCGTTCCCGATGGCGAAGAGGACCATCAGCGTCACGAGCAGGCCACGACGCGGGAGCCGAGCCCCGAACGCGGCGATGAGGGGAGCTCCCACCACGACGCCGAGGGCGTAGGCGGAGATCGCATGGCCGGCGGACGGGATCGACACGGAGACGCCTCGGGCGATCTCGGGGAGCAGCCCCATCGTCACGAACTCTGCCGTGCCGATGGCGAAACCGCCGAGGACCAGGGCGATGGTGGCGAGGCCGACGTGGCGTGCGGGCGCCAGCGGCGCTCCGGGGTCCCGAGCCGGGGCCGCCTCGGGGGTCGGGGTCTGCTCGGGTGTCGTGGTCATGGTCGTCAGTGGGTCAGCCTCTCGAAGGTCAGATCCGGTCACCCCGGCAGGTCATCGCGGGGTCATCCGGGCAGGGTCACTGACGACACCGGCAGCAGCGGAACAACACTCCCCTAAACACCCGGTGCTGGCGGGGCATTCCCGCGGGCCCGGGTGATCTTGTCGGGAAGGCAGCGTCAGTCGAGGCCCCGGTGCCGGTCGGCCGCTCACCGGGGCCGGACGACGCGCCCCTCGTCCCAGACCGGCTCGGCCGACTCATAGACCCGGCCGTCGGCGCCGAAGACGAGGAAGCGGTCGAAGGCCCGGGCGAACCACCGGTCGTGGGTGACCGCGACCACGGTCCCCTCAAAGCGGTCGAGCCCCTCCTCGAGCGCCTCGGCCGACTGGAGGTCGAGGTTGTCGGTCGGCTCATCGAGCAGCAGCATGGTCGCGCCGGACAGCTCGAGCAGCAGGATCTGGAAGCGCGCCTGCTGCCCACCGGAGAGCGACTCAAAGCGCTGCTCGCTCGATCGGGCCAACTCGTAGCGATCCAGGGCCCGCGCCGCCTCCTCGCGGGGCTTGCCGACGCGGTGCTCGTCGCCCCGGTGCAGGATCTCGAGCAGGGTGCGTCCCAGCAGCGTCGGGTGCTCGTGGGTCTGGGCGAACCACCCCGGCCGCACCCGCGACCCGAGCCGCACGACGCCGGTGTGCGGGGTGGGGACGGGCTGGATGTCCCCGACGGGCTGGTGCTCACGCTCGGGGTCGCTGCCACCGCTCGCGAGCAACCGCAGGAAGTGTGACTTGCCCGAGCCGTTGGACCCGAGGATCGCGACCCGCTCGCCATACCAGACCTCCAGGTCGAAGGGCTTCATCAGGCCGGTCAGCTCGAGCCCGGTCGCGACGATGGCCCGTTTGGCCGTGCGCCCGCCGGTGAGGCGCATCGTCACCTTCTGGAGCATCGGCGTCTCCTCGGGCGGTCCGGCCTGCTCGAACTTCGCGAGCCGTGTCTGGGCGGCTTGGTAGCGCGAGGCCATCCCGTCGTTGAACTTGGCCTTGATCTTGAGGCTCTGCACCAGTGTCTTGAGCTTGACGTGTTCCTCGTCCCAGCGCCGGCGCAGCTCCTCGAGTCGGGCGTTGCGGTCCGCGCGGGCCGCGGCATAGGTGGAGAAGCGCCCCGGGTGCACCCAGAGGCTCGCTCCGGCCGGGCCCGGCTCGAGCGTCGCGATCCGGGTCGCGACGCGCTCGAGCAGCTCCCGGTCGTGACTGATGAACAGCACGGTCTTGGGCGACTCGACGAGCGTCTTCTCGAGCCAGCGCTTGGTCGGCACGTCGAGGTAGTTGTCCGGCTCGTCGAGCAGCAGCACCTCTTCGGGGTCGCGGAGCAGCGCCTCGAGGACGAGCCGCTTCTGCTCGCCACCGGAGAGCGTGGTGACCTTGCGCCACTGGGCCTGCTCGTAGGGCACACTGAGCGCTGCCACCGTGCAGGTGTCCCAGAGGGTCTCCTGCTCGTAGCCACCCGCCTCGCCCCACTCCACGAGCGCGTGCGCGTAGGCCATCTGGTCGGCCTCGGTGTCGCTCTCCATCATGAGCAGCTCGGTGCGATCGATCTCCTCTGCTGCCAGGCGGATTCGCTCCGGTGCGACTGACACCAGGAGGTCCCGGATCGTCGAGTCATCACGCAGCTGGCCGATGAACTGGCGCATCACCCCGAGACCGCCGGAGCGGGTCACCGCTCCCTCGTGCGCGTCGAGGTCACCGGCGACGATCCGCACGAGGGTCGTCTTGCCGGTCCCGTTGGGGCCGATGAGGGCGACCTTGGCGCCCTCCCCCACGCGCAGTGAGACGCTGCCGAGCAGCGGCCGCCCGTCGGGCAGCGTGAAGGAGACGGAGTTGATGTCGACATGGCCCACAAGGACCAAGAGTGCCGTATGCCGCTGGGTCACGTCACACGGTTAACCGCCGCCCGCTCGTGGCGCAGGGAGCAGCGGGCCAGATGAGGTTGGGTCATTGGGTCGGGTCAACGGGTCTGGTCCGGCGGCTCCACCAGCTCGTCGAGGGTGCGGCGGGCCCGGATCGCGGTGGCCCGGGCGGCGAGGTCCGCATCGGGCGGGTAGCGGACCTCCTCCAGGCTCAGCCCGTGCGGCGGCAGGACCAGAATGCCGGCCCGCTCACCACCGCCCTGCCTCGCCCGGGGCCAGTCGAGCGGGTGCTTGCCCTCCCCCACGGCCACCGCTGCCCCAACGAGTGAGCGCACCATCGAGTGGCAGAAGGCGTCGGCACGCACCGTCGCCGCCAGGACACCGTCCGGGAGCCGGACCCAGGAGTACTCGAGCAGCCTGCGGATCGTCGTGGCCCCGTCGCGTTGCTTGCAGAAGGCGGCGAAGTCCCGCAGTCCCACCAGCGGGCGTGAGGCCGCACTCATGGCGTCGACGTCGAGCGGCCTGCGCCACCAGAGCGTGTCGTGGCGCCGCAGCGGGTCGCGGGTCGCAGCCGGGTCGGCAATCCGGTAGAGGTAGCGCCTCTCGAGCGCCCCGAAGCGCGCATCGAAGCCAGCGGGTGCACGGGTCACCCGCCGCACCACGACGTCATGGCGCAGGATGCCACCGAGCCTGCTCACCAGCGCCACCTCCGGTGTCCGGTCGGAGCGATCCGGCAGGCGGGCATACGCGTGGGGGTCGACGTCGACGTGGGCGACCTGGCCGCGCGCGTGGACCCCGGCGTCGGTGCGGCCGGCGACCGTGAGCCGGACCGGCTCCGGCGCGCGCAGGACCGTGGTGAGGGCAGCGGTGAGGTCACCCTCGACGGTGCGCAGGCTCGGCTGGCACGCCCAGCCGGCAAAGCCCGTCCCGTCATAGGCGAGGTCGAGTCGCAGCCGGATCGCGGTCATGCCCCGGAATCCTAGTGGCGTCACCACAGCGACGAGGCCACTCGACTCAGGCGAGGCGGGGCCACTCGACTCAGGCGAGGCGGTCGCCAGGTCAACCGGCTCGGTGAGGTACGCGTCACTAGTGCAGAGCTACCGACATGGTGCCGGTTGCTCACCCTGAAGGGGAGGAACTCCAATGATCACCAGCACTCGTCGCCGGTTGGCCTTCGCGGCCGCCGCCGCATCGCTCATCGTCCCGGTCACGGCCGCCGCCGCGACCACGTCGGCCACAGCGGCCACCAGCCCCTACTGCGGCATCTCCTGGGGCTCGTTGCAGAAGAGCTCCACGCCCATGACGCAGCGCGCTGTCACCAACGTCCGCTCCGGTCAGCACTCGTGCTTCGACCGGCTCGTCATCGACCTCGGCCAGGGCGCCGGCAAGGTCGGCTACACGGTCCGCTACGTCAACAGCGTCATGGGCCCGAGCGGCTTGCCGGTCGCTGTCAACGGGGGCGCCAAGCTCCAGGTGACCGTCAATGCGCCCGCCACGAAGCAGGTGCCATCGTCGGGCGTGGTCAACTACTCCAGCTGGAACACCTTCAAGCAGTTGAAGTGGGTTTCCAGCTTCGAGGGCTACACGGACTTCGCGCTCGGCGTCCGGGCCCGGCTGCCCATGCGGGTGTTCACCCTCTCCAACGCGGACGGTGGCCAGCGCCTCGTCATCGATGTGGCCAACCGTTGGTGACCGGTCGGTGACGCCTCGGTGACCCGTCAGTGACCCGTCTGGCCTCGTCGATGACCTGACGAAAGCCAAAGGTCCGCACCTGCCGAAGGCCAGTTCCGATCGAACGGAACTGGCCTTCGGCAGCTGGTGACTGGGGGGACTGTGGTCAGCTCTTGGAGCCGGCCCTGGTGAAGCCAGCCGCCTCGGCGTCCTGCGCGGACGTGAACCAGAACTCGGCGACCGTGGCCTCGTACCACTGGCCGTCCGGCTCGTGGTAGAGCCCTGAGTCGGCGTTGCCCTTGACGGTGTAGCCGTCCTCGGGGCAGGTGCCGTCCTCGTTGGCCGCGACGGCCCCGGCGGGGACCTGCTTCGCCTCGTCCTGGCCACCGGCCAGGCCCGCGGCTTCGGTCGCGTCGCCGTCGGTGGCCTCGACCTGCGCCGGAGGGTCGGTCAGGGTCAGGTCGGCGGCGTCCGGGTCGGCCGCCGCGGCCTGGTCAGCCTTCTCGGCCTTCTTGGCGTCCTTGGCCGCGCGCTTCGTCGCCGCCTCGGCCTCCTTGACGGTCGCCTTCTTGGCCGACAGCGGCTCACGAACGAGCTCGATGACCGCCATGGGCGCGTTGTCGCCCTTGCGGGCGGCGATCTTCGTGATCCGGGTGTAGCCACCTTCGCGGGCCGCCATGTCGGGGGCCACCTCGGCGAAGAGGCGGTGCACGACACTCTTGTCACGCACGACCGTGAGCACCCGACGACGCGAGTGCAGGTCGCCGCGCTTGGCGAAGGTGATGAGCCGCTCGGCGATCGGGCGCAGGCGCTTGGCCTTGGCCTGGGTCGTCGTGATGCGGTCGTGCTCGAAGAGCGACGTCGCGAGGTTGCTGAGGATCAGCCGCTCGTGCGCGGGTCCGCCACCGACGCGGGGACCCTTGGTGGGGGTAGGCATTCGTTTCTCCTAGATGATGAGGCTGGTCCGCGGCGTCGGCATGGACGCCGCGGCTCGGCCGTCAGAGCGGTTGGTCAGAGCTGCTCGTCCTCGGCGAGGGACTGGTCGTCCTCGTCGAAGTCGTCGTCGCCGTAGTTGTCCACGATGGAGGACGGGTCGAAGCCGGGAGGACTGTCCTTGAGCGCGAGGCCCATGCCGACGAGCTTGGCCTTGACCTCGTCGATCGACTTCGCACCGAAGTTGCGGATGTCGAGCAGGTCGGCCTCGCTGCGTCCGACGAGCTCACCCACGGTGTGGATGCCCTCGCGCTTGAGGCAGTTGTAGGACCGGACCGTGAGGTCGAGGTCCTCGATCGGCAGCGCGAGGTCGGCCGCGAGCGCGGCGTCGGTCGGCGAGGGGCCCATGTCGATGCCCTCGGCCTCGACGTTGAGCTCGCGCACCAGGCCGAACAGCTCGACGAGGGTCTTGCCCGCAGAAGCCATCGCGTCGCGCGGGGCCATCGAGTTCTTCGACTCGACGTCGAGGATCAGCTTGTCGAAGTCGGTGCGCTGCTCGACGCGTGTCGCCTCGACGGAGTACTTGACGGCGAGGACCGGGCTGTAGATCGAGTCGACCGGGATCCGGCCGATCTCGGCGTCGCCGGCCTTGTTCTGCGCGGCGGAGACGTAGCCCCGGCCGCGCTCGACCGTCAGCTCCATCTCGATCTTGCCCTTGGCGTTGAGCGTCGCGATGTGCAGGTCGGGGTTGTGCACCTCGACACCGGCCGGAGGCGCGATGTCGGCGGCGGTCACGGCGCCCGGTCCCTGCTTGCGCAGGTACATGACGACCGGCTCGTCGTGCTCCGAGGAGACGACGAGGGACTTGAGGTTGAG
>JBDTAU010000049.1:0-7417 GCA_039924465.1 Dermatophilaceae bacterium | reverse complement strand
CAGCACCTCGGCGCCGGCCCGACGATCTCTGGTGACACGGCTGCCGAAAGGGAACGCAGGGCTCGCCGATCGCGTCGTTACGCTGTCGCCCGCCGGATTGCCGGGCTTTTCGCGTCGTACGCCCGGGAGCGACCGCAGTTGGTCATCGACTGGGAGGCCGGTGCCACCACGGACGGTCAGCGCAATGCCCTGCCCGATGACTTCCTCTGGCAGCCAATCCTGTGGCGGCGCACGGCCGAGCTCGTGCTAGCGAGCGGCGAGGCACACGAGTCTGTGGTCGAGCGTCATCATCGTGTCGTCAGCGGGCTGTCCACCGGGACGTTGACGCTCGACCTTCCGGCGCGATTGTCGTTCTTCGGGCACACCAGACTCCCCACATCAGAGCGCGAGTTGCTCTTCGCCCTCGGCACGCACCGTGAGGTCCACCTCTGGGTGCCGCATCCGTCTCGACAGCTGTGGACCGATCTTGCCGGCCGCGGCTCCGTGGGCGCGCGGGTTGACGACCGCTCGGCCGAGGCTGTCAGGCACCCCCTCTTGGCGACGCTCGGGCGGGATGTCCGGGAGCTGCAGGAGACGTTGACCACGGGCGAGCTGTCCGTCCATGAGCCAGTCGCAGCGGACGCGTCCGCACCGACGCGCCTCGGCTTGCTGCAGGCGGACATTCGCGCCAACCGGGCACCTGACGAGGGTCGGCCCACCAGCGCCGACGACCTGTCGATTCAGGTCCATGCCTGCCACGGGAGCGCGCGCCAGGTCGAGGTGCTGCGGGAGGTGCTGCTCTGGCTGCTCGCCGAGGGCCAGGGTAACCTGCAGCCGCGGGACATCCTCGTGATGTGCCCCGACATCGAGCACTTCGCACCCCTGATCCAGGCCGCCTTCGGCCTCCGCCTCATCCCCACCGCAGGCGAGGCCGCGCCCTCGCAGCACCCGGGGCAGGGGCTGCGGGTACAGCTGGCCGACCGCGCCCTTCGGGCAACGAACCCGATCGTTGATCTGGCCCATCGCATCCTCGAGATCGTCGCCGGCCGCCTGACCGTCACCGACGTGCTCGACCTCGCCAGCCACGAAGCCGTGCGGTCGCGATTCGGGTTCGACGAGGACTCTCTGGCGCGACTGGACCGGTGGGTGACCGACTCGGGAGTGCGCTGGGGCTACGACGCACAGCATCGCGCTGAGTACGGCCTGCGTGACATCGACGCGAACACGTGGACACGCGGCATGGACCGGATCGCACTCGGTGTCGCAGTTGCCGGCAACTCGGACGGTCCGGCCAGTGCACACGTGCCCATCGATGACATCGGCAGTCGCGACATCGAGGTCGTGGGCCGCTTCCTCGAGCTCCTGGAACGGCTCAAGGTCGCTGCCGACACGATCCGCGGACCGAGCCCGGCCGATCCGTCACAGCAGGCGGGCGTCCTCACGGCCGGCGAGTGGATGAGTTGGCTGAGCAGCACCATCGATGCCCTGGCCGACACGCCTCTGGACCAGCACTGGCAGGTCGCCCAACTCAAGCGGGACCTCGCCGCTATCGGCGCTGCCGGTCACCACACCTCGCTGAGACTCAGCGACATCCGGGTGCTGTTGAACCAACGCTGGGGCGCTCGGCCCGGTCGGGCCAACTTCCGCACCGGGGCGGTCACGGTGTGCACGATGGTGCCGATGCGATCCGTCCCGCACCGGGCCGTCGTCGTGCTCGGCATCGATGACGACGTCTATCCGCGGTCACCGATCACCGACGGCGACGACATCCTGGCTCGAGAGCCCATGGTCGGTGAGCGCGATACCCGCAGTGAGGACCGGGAGCTCCTGCTCGATGCCGTCATGGCGGCGAGTGAGCACTTCGTGGCGATCTACTCGGGCTTCGACGAGCGCAACGGCAGCCGACGTCCACCGGCCGTGCCACTCCAGGAGCTCATTGCGGTGGCCGCACGCACGGCGACGGCCCCGGGAGACGGGCCGGGAAGTGTCGATGATGATCCCGCTGAGCCGAGCTTCGTGCGCCACCATCCTCTGCAGGCGTTCGACGAGCGAAACTTCCAGGCCGACGGGCCGCTCCCCGGCGGAACCTTTGACCGACTGGCGCTGGACGGCGCGAAGGCCCTGCGCCACTTCCACACGACTCCCCCGAACCGGCACGACTTCCTGAACGATCCCCTCGCGAAGCAACCGGTCACCGCCGTCACGGTGGACGAGCTGGTGGCATTCCTCCAGAACCCGGCCCGGGAGTTCCTCCGGACCCGCCTCGAGGTCACCGTGCCGCGAGAGCTCGACGAAGCGAACAACTCCCTGCCCATCGCGATCGACGGTCTGGAGCAGTGGGAGATCGGCGACCGTGTTCTTCGACTGGTACTCGACGGTGTGCCGCTGGATGACGCCCTCACCCGGGAAGTGGCACGAGGCAGCTTCCCGCCCGGGGCGCTGGGGCAACCGGCTCAGTCAGCGATCAGGGCAACCGTCGAATCGATCTCCACCGACGTGCGCGCGAGCGCCCCTCGGTCTGTCGAGGTCCGAGTCGACCTGCCATCGATCGATGACAACGGACCGGTGCGCCTGACTGGCGTCATCAGCAGGGTCCACGACAACCTGCTCTGGGTGCCCACCTACTCCACCATCAGCGCGAAGCACATCGCCGGAGCGTGGGTTCGCCTGCTCGCACTGGCCGTGGCCGAGCCCGACCGTGAGCACCGGGCCCAACTGAGTGGGAAGAAGGGCGGCCTGCAACTTCGCTCACCGGTCCCGACGCACGCGGCCGAGCTGCTGTATGACCTCGTGCGCTACCGCCAATCCGGACTGCGGTTCCCGATGGGGGTCCCCCCACGGACAGCGTGCGACTTCACCCTCGCCTACGGCGGGTCCCAACCCGGCGATGGGCCCGCGTTGCAACGTGCTCTCGATCGCTCCCGCACCGCCTGGGAGGGCGACAAGTTCCCCGGGGAGAACGACGACCCGTGGTGGGCCCTCGTGCTCGGCGCCCATTCCCCCGTCGAGAGCCTCAATCGGCGCGATGGCCTGAGCTACTTCGCGCCGCGGATCTGGACCCCGATCCATGACCATGGGGGCCTACCGTGAGCGGCCACCTGAGCAGCTTCGACATCACGGCAGCGTTGCCCTCGGGCACGACCCTGATCGAGGCGAGTGCCGGCACGGGCAAGACGTGGACCCTCTCCGCCCTCGTCGTGCGCTACGTCGCTGAGCAGGGGCTCGGCCTCGACACCCTGCTCGTCGTCACGTTCAGCCGAGCCGCGAGCAAGGAGTTGCGCGAACGGGTACGCACTCGACTCGAGGAGTCGCTCATCGCGCTGCAGCGTGGGGACGAGAGCGACGACGTGCTCATCAACCATCTGCGGGGCTGCTCCGCCGACGAACTCGCGCTCCGCGTTTCTCGGCTCCAGGCTGCGGTGGCCGACTTCGACACGGCCACCATCGCCACGATCCACCAGTTCTGTCACCACGTGCTCAGGAGCCTCGGTGTCGCAGGGGACTCGGACCCCGCCGCCACCCTGGCGCAGGACCTGACCGAGTTGCAGGGCGATGTGATCGACGACCTCTACGTGGCCGAGCACGCGGCCTCCGGCGCGGCAGGGCTGGACTATCGCCTCGCTAAGAGTGACGCGAGAATTGCGCTCAACAACCCAGGTGCAGCGCTCTCGCCAGCGCAGGCGCCTGGGCCGCTCGGGGCACGGCTCGCGTTCGTCCACCGTGTCCGTGCTGAGGTCAGCGCCCGCAAGCGACGCGCTGCCCTGCTCAGCTACGACGACCTGCTCAGCGAGCTCGCGAACGCTCTGGAGAAGGACGACAGCCCCGCGCGGCGGCGCATGCGTGACCGTTGGTCGGTGGTGCTGGTCGACGAGTTCCAGGACACCGACCCCGTGCAGTGGCAGGTCTTCTCACGTGCCTTCGCGACCGAGGGCAAGACCTTGGTGCTGATCGGCGACCCCAAGCAGGCGATCTACGGGTTCCGGGGTGGCGACGTCGACACGTACGTGCACGCGGCCGAGAGCGCCGCCAGCCGCACCTCGCTCCCGACGAACTTCCGGAGCGACGGGCCGCTGGTGGATTCGCTCCGGGTGATCATGGCCAACGTCGAGGTGTCGCCGGGGATCGTGGCCCGCCCGATCACAGCGCACCGGACAGCACACCGTTTGCAGGGCGCCCCCGACAACAGCGCCGTCCGCCTGCGTGCCGTCCTGGGTGGAAGATTGCCCATCAGGCAGGCGCGGCTGAGGGTCTGCGACGATGCGGCCGATGACATCGCGCGGCTCCTCACGTCGAGCGCCACCTTCGATGAGTCTCCGGTCCAGCCACAGCACATCGCCGTCCTGGCGCACACCAATCGTGACCTGCACAGCATGCGGGAAGCCCTGCGCAGCAGAGGGATTCCGTCGGTGCTGGTCTCGAGTGAGTCCGTGTTGCGCACGACTGCCGGAGCCTGGTGGCTGCAGCTGCTCATGGCACTGGAGCAACCGCACCGGGCCGAGCGGGTGCGGCTCGCCGCTCTCACGCCGTTCCTCGGCTGGACTGCACAGCAACTCGACGAGCGCCACACCGACGGCACCGAGGTGATCGCGGCGCGGGTGCGCTCGCTGATCCTGGCCTTCCATCGAGGCGGCATCGCCGCGGTGCTCGACGTCGCCCGTGGGGAGGGGCTGGACGCCCGCCTGCTGTCACGACTCGGCGGGGAGCGCGACCTGACCGACATCATGCACTGCGCCCAGCTGCTGCAGGAGAGAGTGCTCGAGAGCATCACCGGCTTGCCCAGCCTGGTGGCGTGGCTGCGGCAACAGAGCCTGGAAGACGCCACGGCCGCAGCGGATTCGCGGATCATGCGCCTCGACTCCGACGCGCTGGCCGTCACCCTGTCAACGATCCACGGCAGCAAGGGCCTGCAGTACCCGATCGTCTATGCACCGTTCCTGTTTGACAACTACGTGAAGGAGGACCCGGCTCCTGCGGTCATTCATCGGGATGGGAAGCGAGTGCTCTCGTTCGATCAAGCCGAGGTCAATCGTCCCGAGCACCGCGCGGCGGCGCTCGGGGAGAACATGCGGCTGTCCTACGTCGCCATGACCCGTGCCCAGTCCCAACTCGTGTTGTGGTGGGCGCCGACCCACAACACCCCTGCATCCGGCTTGCATCGGCTGCTCTTTGGTCAGGGCGACACGATCGACCAACTCACGTCCGTGCTGGCCTCCCGCTCCCGGGACGTCGACGCTGCCCCGCTGGTGACACCAGCAGAGCATCCGAGCGTGCCCACGGAGGGGTCGGCGAGACGGTTCCTCCAGGCCTGGGCCGCGCACCACGCGTTCACCTTCGCCGAGGTGGTCGATGGTGGGGCTGCGCACGGGATCGACCTGAGGCCGGCGTCCGCACCCCTCGACGTGCGGACGTTCGATGACTCGTGGGTTGACCACGCCTGGCGGCGCACGTCCTACACCTCGCTCGCGGCAGCGGGCGACGCGGCGAGCGAGTCGCCCTCCGAGGTCGAGGCCGACGTGGTGGGACAAGATGACGAGGAGCCCATCGCAGTCGCCGAGGACGACGAGGTGGGACGGGTCAACGCAGAGTCCCTTTCCGTCACCTCACCGATGGCCGACCTGCCGGTCGGTGCCACCTTCGGCTCCTTGGCGCATGGTGTCCTCGAGGAGGCCGACTTCCAGGCCAGCGACCTGCGCGGTGAGCTGCTGGAGCAGATCGACGAGCAGCTGGCGTGGTGGCCCGTCGACCTCAATGCCGAGGAGCTCGCCACGGCACTCGAGGCAGTGTGCACGACCCCACTCGGGCCGCTGGCGGGCAACGCACGGCTGGTCGACCTACTGCCGGGCGACCGTCTCGCGGAGCTGGACTTCGAGCTGCCGTTGGCGGGTGGCGATCATCCCCACGCCCACGCTCAGTTGCGGTCGATGGCGGCCGTGCTGCGCCGCCACCTCCCAGCTGACGACCCGCTCCGTGGGTACGCGGATGCGCTCGCGAGTGAGGAGCTCGGTGGTCAGGCACTGTTGGGCTACCTCACCGGCTCGATCGACCTCTCCTTCCGGCACCAGGGCAGGTTCTACGTCGTGGACTACAAGACGAACTGGCTTGGCCAGGCCGGCGCAGAGTTGACCCTCGCCGACTACACCCCGGCCCGGCTGGCAGCCGCCATGAACCACTCGTCCTACCCGTTGCAGGCGATCCTCTACTCCATCGTGCTGCACCGGTATCTGCGCTGGCGCCTGCCCGGCTACGACCCGGAACAGCACCTCGGTGGCGTCATGTATCTCTATCTGCGCGGCATGGCCGGACCGACCACACCACTCGTCGACGGGCAGCCCTGCGGCGTGTTCTCCTGGCGCCCCCCTGCAGCGATGCTCGAGGAGCTGTCCGCGGTGCTGGACGGCCGTCCGGAGGTGCAGAGGTGACAGCGTTGGCCCATGATGCAGCACATAGCGTCACGGCTCAGGGTCGGCTCAAGGTGCTCAACGAGGCCGGGGTCCTCGACGGCAGCGACTGCGTCGTGGCGGCGCGAGTCAGCAGGCTACTGGGTGAGGACGCCTCTGGTGACGCCACCCTGGCGCTGGCCTTTGCCATCTGCGCCGTGCGCCAGGGCTCCACGGCTCTCGCCCTCGACTCGGTCGCCGATCTGAGCGCTGAGCGCGGCGGGGGGGACTCCGAGGACGGTGCCGACCTGGTGACAGCCAGCACCGTCGTGTCACTTCCCGATCCGGTGCAATGGCTCGAGACGCTGCGCACGAGCCCTCTCGTCACCGAGGGGGTGCTGCGCCTTGATCTTGGTCTGGTGTACCTCGACCGGAATCACGCCGACGAGCGCCTGATTGCCGAGGCGTTGCGGGTGCGCCGCAGTGCGCAGGTGGCATCCGTCGACCCGGTCTCCGTGGAGGAGGTAGTCCGGGGCAAGGCTCTCGATGAGGCCCAACACGCTGCCGTGCGTCGAGTCGCAGGGCAGGCCACGACCGTACTCACCGGCGGCCCCGGCATGGGCAAGACCTACACGATCTCCTCGGTGCTGGAAGCCCTCGGGGCAGGCAGTGGGCACACGCTGCGCATCGGCCTCGCCGCGCCGACCGGCAAGGCCGCGGCGAGAATGAACGAAGCGCTGAAAGGCGTTCGCGCGCAGTCGGACTCGATCACCCCCGCCGTGACCCTGCACCGTCTGCTCGGGAGCCGGTCAGGCAGCAGCCAACGTTTCCGACATGACGCGAACAACCCGCTCCCCCATGACGTCGTCGTCGTCGACGAAGCGTCAATGGTGTCCCTCAGCCTGATGGCCCGCCTCATCGAGGCCCTAGCACCGACCGCACGGCTGCTCCTGGTCGGGGACCCGGACCAGCTCGCCTCCGTGGAAGCCGGCTCCATCCTGGCCGACCTCGTCCGCGGCCTCGATGCCGATGGCAGCGTGATCCGGCTGACCAAGGACCAC
>JBDTAU010000048.1:0-6146 GCA_039924465.1 Dermatophilaceae bacterium | reverse complement strand
CCTCGAGCAGCGCGGTGGCCCTGCGACTCCCGGATACCGACGGGTGGGTCATCGACACGCCCGGGGTGCGATCGTTCGGGTTGGCCCACATCGACGTGGACCGGATCATCGACAACTTCCCCGACCTGTCCCCCGGCACCGACGAGTGCCCACGCGGGTGCAGCCACGACGAGGAGGAGTGCGGTCTCGATGCCTGGGTCGCCGCTGGGCATGCCGGGCCGGTGGGCCTGCAGCGGCTCGAGTCGCTGCGCAGACTGCTGCGCAGCCGGTCGGAGTCGGACGACGCCTGAGCGTCCTCTCGGCGCCGGGCAGGCCACGGGCTAGGTTGGGCAGGTGAGCTACGACGACGACCTTCGCCTCGCCCATGTCCTCGCGGACGCCGTCGAGCGAGTCACGATGTCTCGGTTCCGCGCTGCGGACCTGCAGGTCGAGTCCAAGCCGGACCTCACCCCTGTGACCGACGCAGACCGGGCCGCTGAGGAGCTGATCAGGCTGCAGCTCAAACGGACCCGGCCCCGGGACGCAGTCGAGGGCGAGGAGTTCGAGACGACCGGCCACGGACAGCGCCGCTGGGTCATCGACCCCATCGACGGCACCAAGAACTTCGTCCGCGGGGTCCCCGTCTGGGCGACGCTCATCAGCCTGGTCGATGAGGGCCAGCCCGTCCTCGGTGTCGTTGCGGCCCCGGCCCTGCAACGGCGTTGGTGGGCCGCGATCGGGTCCGGGGCCTGGAGCGGGCGTTCCCTCACGTCGGCCACGCGGATCTCGGTGTCGTCCGTCAGCTCGCTCGGCGACGCCTCCATGTCCTACTCCTCCCTGTCCGGCTGGCACGAACGCGGCCGCCGGGACGACCTGCTCGCCCTGATGGACGACTGCTGGCGGACCCGCGCCTATGGCGATTTCTGGTCCTACATGCTCGTGGCCGAGGGCGCCGTAGACATCGCGGCCGAGCCCGAACTCGAGGTTTATGACATGGCTGCCCTGGTGCCCATCGTCACCGAAGCCGGTGGTCGCTTCACCGGGCTGGATGGCACGCCCGGGTGCTGGAGTGGCAACGCCGTCGCCACCAATGGGCTGCTGCACGACGAGGTCCTGACCCGGATCGGGAGCACCACCGCCAGCTGAGCCGTCCGCTGAGACTGCACCTCCGCCATGAGGCTGCTTTTCGGGGCAGGTGCGGAGGTTTCCCCAGCGCTCTGTGCCCCGAACCGCAGCCCCTCCCCGCACCTGCAGCCCCTGCCTCGCCTGTGGACGACGGGGCCACTCGACTCAGCGAGGGGTGCACGAGCCCAGTCAGCGGCCTACGCCCGCCTGTGGACGACGGGGCCACTCGACTGAGGGGTCAGTCGCGCACGACGGTGACCGGGCCCAGGCCGAGGCCCTCGATCTGCGCGAGGTGCTCGGCCGCGTCCCCCACCACGATGATCGTCCAGCCGGCAGCGGCGGGGCCGATCCCTGCCTCCTCCACGAAGCGGGCCCACGCTTCATTGGCGCGAGCCGCGTCCACCGTCGCCAGGTCGCGGAGGTTGTCGGTCGTGAAGGCGGTGGTCCGACCGTCGAGCGCCATGGCCACCGCCTCATCAGCGATGGCGTCTGCCGTGGCGTAGCGTCCGGGGGCCGTCTTGCTGATGAAGTCGACCCCCGAGCGCACCTCGGCGTCGGTGAACCCGTCGGAGGCCCCGTCGAGGATCTCGATGAGCAGCCGCAGCGACTCCCCCGTCGAGTCAGCTCGGACCGAGCCGGCTGTGGTGAAGAGGCCGCCGGTGCGCCGTGGACGGAAGCCGGCCCGGATCCCGTAGGTGTAGCCCTTGTCCTCGCGCAGCACTGCATCGATCCGGGCGTTCGGTGACCCGCCGACGACGAACCCGAGCACGGGGTGGGGCGCCCATCCCCCGGCCACGGAACGGTCGGGGCCAGGGGCCCCGATGATGAACTCGGTCTGGACCGAGCCGGGCCGATCGACGAAGACGATCCGGGCCCGGTCGCTGGCCAGCCGGGCAGATTCGTCGAGGACGGGCGGGCGCTCAGGTCCGCTGCGCCAGCCGCCCAGAGCCTGCTCGACGCTGGCACCGACGTCGAGTCCGGTGAGGTCGCCGGCGACGACCAGCGTGGTCCCTGAGGCGACGATGTGATCCCGGTGGAAGGCGACGACGTCCTCGCGGTCGATGGCAGCGACCGTCTCACGCGTCCCACCGGACGGTCGCGACGCGCGGTCGTCAGCGGCCTGGAAGGTGGCCAGGAACTCGATCATGGCCCGGTGGCCGGCGACGGCGCGCTCCTGCTCGATGTCGGAGAGGCGGGATCGCACTTGGCGGGCCACTTCGCTCGCGGGGAAGGCCGGCTCGGTCAGGATCTGGCGGAAGAGGTCCAGCGCGGGGTCGAGGTTCCCCGTGACGACCTCGACGTCCAGGAAGAGGCCCAACTCCGAGATCCCGGCACCGAACGAGACGCCCTTGCGCTCCAGGAGCCGAGCGAACTCCTCGGCGGTGTGCTGCTCGGTCCCCTCGTCCAGGCAGCGCGCCATGATGGTGGCCACCCCTTCCCTGGCGGGCGGTTCGTCGCGCAACGAGACGGGGAGCCCGAGCCGCATGGACAGGACGTACTGGCCCGGCAGGTCGTAGGTGATGAGGGTGAGCCCGTTGTCCAACTGGTGCCGGTCCGGGATCGGGAACGTCCAGTCACTCGGTGCATTCACCACGGGTCGGGGCTGCGCACTCATGCTGCGGCCTCCGCTTCGCCCGCGCTGAGGTAGCGCACCACGGCCCTGGACTGCGGTTGGAGCCAGGCCGCTGCGGCGTCTCGGACCTGCTCCGCCGTCAAGGCAGTGACCTGGTCGACGAAGGTGTTGATGTAGGCGGGGTCCCCGGTCAGCAGGGCGTGGTGACTGATCAGGTCGGCCCGCTCCTCGATGCTGGACAACGCGCTCAGCCAGGAGCGCTGCGTGTCGGCGACCACCGACTCCATCTCCTCCGCGTCCGGCCCGGACGCGATGAACGCCTCGAGCTCCTCGCAGACCGCGGCCTCCACCGCCTCGGGGTCGGCGCCGGCTGCGACGTCGACCGTGATGGCGCCGAGGCTGACCCCGTCGACCAGCCCCATCGTCCAGCCACCGACCCCGACCGCGGTCTCGTCGGTACGCACGAGCCGACGGGTCAGCCGGGAACTGGACAGCCCTCCGATGACATCGAAGGCACACGCGCAGGCATGGAACTCGGGCGTCGCGTCGACCGGGAGCCGGAAGGCGATGTAGAGCCGGTCGTTGGGGACCTCCTCGGACCGGTCCACCCGCAACGGACTGGTCAACGGCGCGAGTTGCGGCAAACGCGGGCGGGCCACCCGCTCGATGGTCGGGAGCTGCCCGAAGTAGGTCTCGGCGGCAGCGAAGCCGGCCTCGGGGGTCACATCGCCGACCAGCGTGAGCACCGTGTTGTTGGGGCCGTAGTGCGCCCGGAAGAAGTCGTGCACGTCCTCGAGGGTCGCCGCGTCGAGGTCGGCCATCGACCCGATCGTCGGGTGGTGGTAGGGATGACCCTCCGGAAAGATCGTCGAGTAGACGTCGGTCATGGCGAAGCCGTAGGGCGCGTTGTCGTAGCGCTGCCGCTTCTCCTCCTTGACGACGTCGCGTTGGTTGTCGAGGTTCTCCTGCGTGACCGCATCGAGCAGGTGACCGTGCCGGTCCGCCTCGAGCCACAGCGCGAGGTCGAGCGCCCCCGAGGGCAGGGTCTCGAAGTAGTTGGTCCGGTCGAACCACGTCGTCGCGTTGAGGCGGGCCCCCTCGTTCATCAGGGCGGTGAAGTGCTCCCCCGAGGCGACGTTGCGGCTGCCCTGGAACATCAGGTGCTCGAACAGGTGCGCGAAGCCGGTACGCCCGGCCACCTCGTGCCTCGATCCCACCCCCACCCAGAGGTTGACCGCGACGGTGGGTGCCGTGTGGTCCTCGGAGACGATGACGCGCAACCCGTTCTCGAGGGTGCGCTCCTGCAGGGGATAGGCGATCGATGTCACAGGGCGACCCTATGCGACCCGGCTCGATCCCCCACGCCACTCTCACGCCTGGGTGGACGCTTGGGTGGACGCCGAGCCTTCAAGTAATGGGACGTTATGCCTTTCGCCACTTGCATCACCGGGGCTATGGTTTGTTATGGCCATCACCGTGCCCGGGGCGCCCGGCAACCAGAGACCAGACCACCGCCTCCTTGCCACCATCCGCCAGAGCGTCATCGGCGACGACCACGTCATGCACGGGCCGTACGGCCCCCGGCGGGTCACCTATGCCGACTACACGGCCTCCGGCCGGGGCCTCAGCTTCATCGAGGACTTCATCCGGGACGAGGTGCTGCCCGCCTATGCCAACACCCACACCGAGAGCTCTGGCACCGGACTGCAGACCACCCGGCTTCGCGAGGACGCCCGCCGTGTCATCCGGGACGCGGTGGGCGGCGACGACGACACCATCGTCATCTTCGCGGGGTCCGGGTGCACGGGCGCCATCGACAAACTCGTCGGTATCCTGGGCCTCCGCGTCCCCTCAAACTTCGAGGACCGTTGGGGCGCCAGCTCGCTCGTGCCGGAGGAGCAACGGCCGGTGATCTTCATCGGCCCGTATGAGCACCACTCCAACGAGCTGATGTGGCGCGAGTGCGTTGCCGACGTGGTGGTCATCCCCCAGGACCTCGACGGTCACCTCAGCATCGGCCGCCTCCGGGAGGAACTCGAGAGGTATGCCGCTCGCCCCCAACTCATCGGCAGTTTCTCAGCTGCCAGCAACGTCACCGGCATCGTCACCGACACCGAAGCGGTGTCCACGCTGCTGCACCAGCACGGCGCGCTCGCCTTCTGGGACTTCGCCGCGGCTGGCCCCTACGTCGAGATCGAGATGTACGGCCGGCGTGGTGCCCCGGGGACCCGGAAGGTGAACACCGAAGCAGCAGGCGACTCGGCGGCATACGGCGCCCTTGGCTACAAGGACGCGATCTTCCTCAGCCCGCACAAGTTCATCGGCGGACCGAGCACTCCTGGAGTCCTCGTGGTGCGCCGCGAACTGCTCACCAACCGCGTGCCTGATGTCCCCGGCGGCGGCACGGTCTCCTTCGTCAACCCGGATGCCCACGACTACCTCACCGACCCGGCGCACCGGGAGGAGGGCGGCACCCCGGCCATCATCGAGGCGATCCGGGCCGGGCTGGTCTTCGGTCTCAAGGAGGCCGTCGGGGTCCCGGTGATCCGCGCGCTCGAGGAGGACTTCCTCGGCCGGGCCATCTCAGCCTGGCAGGAGGAGCCGGCCATCGAGGTCCTCGGCAACCTCGACGCGGAACGACTGTCGATCCTGTCGTTCGTGGTGCACGGCCGCGATGGGCACTACCTGCACCACAACTTCGTGGTGGCGGTGCTCAACGATCTCTTCGGCATCCAGTCGCGCGGCGGGTGCTCCTGCGCCGGCCCCTACGGCCACTCCCTGCTCGGCATTGACCTGGAGACGTCGCACGAGTTCGAGCGGGAGGTCGGGCGCGGCTGCGAGGGGATCAAGCCGGGATGGGTCCGGATCAACGTCAACTACTTCATCTCCGAGGCGGTCTTCACCTACCTGGTCGAGGCGGTCCGGTTGGTGGCGCGCGATGGGTGGCGGTTGCTCGGCGACTACCGCTTCGACCCTGCCACCGGGCGCTGGCGCCATCAGGACGGGCCGGTCGAGCCGCCGCTGCGCCTGTCCACGATCAGGTTCGAGCCTGAGGGACTGCACTATCCACGCCAGACCGAGCGAGCCACCGAGGGGGACCTCGCGGGCTATCTCGAGCAGGGGCGTGCGATCCTGCACGCCGCCACGCCGGTCGAGGGCGAGGCCGGCACGATCAACCCCGACTTCGACCACCTGCGCTGGTTCGAGTTGCCGTCCGTCTGTCTTCAGGCCTGAGGCCCCGGCCCGCCACAATCGGACCACGGTCCCCAAACGGCGGCCACTGACCTCTGCGCCCCGCCACATTCGGACCAGGGTCCCCAAACGGCGGTCACTGACCCCGCAGCCCCGCCACATTCGGACCGCGGTCCCCAAACGGCGGTCGCTGACCCCGCGGCCCCGCCACAATCGGACCAGGGTCCCCAAACGGCGGCCATTCCCACCGCGACCCCGCCACAATCGGACCAGGGTC
>JBDTAU010000047.1:0-2623 GCA_039924465.1 Dermatophilaceae bacterium | reverse complement strand
GAAGAGGGCATCGCCCTGACCGATGAGCTTCTCTGCGCCGGGCTGGTCGAGCACGACACGGGAGTCCGCGAGCGAGCTGGTCGCGAAGGCCATCCGCGAAGGGATGTTGGCCTTGATGAGGCCGGTGACGACGTCGACCGACGGGCGCTGGGTGGCCAGCACGAGGTGGATACCAGCGGCGCGCGCCAGCTGGGTGAGGCGCACGATGGACTCCTCGACGTCGCGCGGGGCGACCATCATGAGGTCGGCGAGCTCGTCGACGACGACGAGCAGGTAGGGATAGGTCGTCAGGGTCCGCTCCGAGCCGGGCAGCGGCTTGACCTTGCCCGCCCGGACCGCCTTGTTGAAGTCGTCGAGGTGCTTGAAGCCGAACGCGGCGAGGTCGTCGTAGCGCTGGTCCATCTCCTTGACGACCCAGGCAAGCGCCTCGGCGGCCTTCTTGGGGTTGGTGATGATCGGCGTGATCAGGTGCGGGATGCCCTCGTAGGCCGTCAGCTCGACCCGCTTGGGGTCGACGAGGATCATCCGGACCTCCTCGGGCGTGGAGCGCATCAGGATCGAGGTGATCATCGAGTTGACGAACGACGACTTTCCGGAGCCGGTGGCCCCGGCGACGAGCAGGTGCGGCATCTTGGCGAGGTTGGCGATGACGTAGGCGCCCTCGACGTCCTTGCCCACGCCCATGACCATCGGGTGCTCGTTGGTGCGGGCGGTCTGGCTGCGCAGCACGTCACCGAGGGCGACGTTCTCACGGTCGAGGTTGGGGATCTCGATGCCGATCGCGGACTTGCCGGGGATCGGGCTGAGGATCCGCACGTCGGCGGAGGCGACGGCGTAGGCGATGTTCTTGGACAGGGCGGTGACCCGCTCGACCTTGGTGCCCGAGCCGAGCTCGACCTCGTAGCGGGTGACCGTCGGTCCGCGGGTGAATCCGGTGACGGCCGCGTCGATGTCGAACTGGTCGAAGACGTTGGTCAGCGACTCGACGACCCGGTCGTTGGTCTCGCTCCGGGTCTTGTGCGGCGCCCCCGGTGTCAGCATGGCGTGGTCCGGCAGCTGATAGGTGATGTCGCCGCCGAGCGCCAACTGCTCGACGCGCGGCGACAGGTCGGACATCGGCGGTGGGATGAGGTCGGCCTTGGGACCGACCTTGGACGGGTCGGGCCGGGTCGTGCTGCCCGTGCCTGACCGCGTGCCCGCGCTCGGGTCCGTGACCGGGGCTCCGTGGGTGCGGGGGTCGGTGGCATCGATGACCGGGGGGTTTGCGGCGTCGCTGCCCGGGGCGGTCCCACCCGGGCGGGGGGCCAGCACGCCTGGCGCGGTGGGGCGCTTCTGGCCCGGCTTCAGCGCCGAGTCGGCGGCCCGACCGGCGGCCTCGATCTCGGCGGCCTTGCGGAAGGCCTCGTCGCCCTCGCGCTCACCGACCAGATCAACGGCCTTGCGCCCGCGGGGTCGCTTGATCCCCGTCTTGGCGTCGATCTCTCCGGGCTCGTCTCCGTCCGTGGCGTGCGGCTTGTGCAGGACGAGGTCGCGCGCCTGGCGCAGGCGCATCGGGATCAGGTTGACGGGGGTCGCCGTGACGACGAGGAGGCCGAAGAGGCCCAGGAGCACCAGCAGCGCGACGGCCCCGTAGGGGGACACTGCGGCCGCGAGCGGGCTCGACGCGAGGAACCCGATGATTCCGCCGGCGGCCCGCATCGGGTCCGCCCCGTCCGGCGGGCTGGGGATGCCGTGGGCGAGGTGCACCAACCCACAGGCGGCGAAGGTCAGGGCGATGGTGCCGACCACGAGACGGCTGGTCGCGGCGTTGTCCTGCGGGGCGCGCAGCAGGCGCAGTCCCAGAGCGAGCAGCACCAGGGGGACGGCGTAGGCCACCTGGCCGAAGGTGCCGGCGAAGACGGCGTGCACGACCTGGCCGAAGCCGCCCGAGACCCCCCACCACTCGCGTGAGGCGACCACGACGGACAGTGCGATGAGCGCGAAGCCGAGCCCGTCGCGGCGGTACTCCGGCTCCAGCTCGGCAGCGCTGCTGCCGACCCGGCGCACCGCGCCACCGGCGACGGTCGACACCCCCAACCACGCGTTGCGGGCCGCGCGCAGCGGGAACGGCAGCCCACCCTCCTTGGTCCGGGTGGACCGGGAGGAGCGAGCTGGGGCCTTGCGCGGGGCAGGACGGCTCGACCGAGCCGCCGGCGGGCGCGAGGACTTCCCCTTGGCCGCCGGGCTCGAACGGGTGGTGTTGGTGGACGGACGAGTCGCCATGTTCGCAACTTACGTCAATACCCCGCCCAACACACGCGTCACACGCGCAACATCGGTCACCCAGTCCTCTCGCCTGCGACCACACCCTCAAGTCGAGTGGCCCCGCCCCTCAAGTCGAGTGGCCTCGTGATCCACAGCCTCGGGTATGCCGCTCAGCCCACTCCGCCGCCCCACC
Organism: Dermatophilaceae bacterium; assembly: GCA_039924465.1. Taxonomy (GTDB): domain Bacteria; phylum Actinomycetota; class Actinomycetes; order Actinomycetales; family Dermatophilaceae; genus JAKDLQ01. The sequence goes on along the minus strand of JBDTAU010000047.1, from coordinate 186 downwards.
CCTCAAGTCGAGTGGCCTCGTCATCCCCAGGCCGGGGAGCCGGCCCAACGCCCGCACCCTCAGTTCGAGTGGCCCCACTACCCACAGCCCCGGGGAGCCAGTCCAGCGGCATACGGCCCTGTGGAGGACAAGGCCACTCGACCCGCGCCGGACTCAGGGAGCCAGCCCAACGGCATACGGCCCTGT
>JBDTAU010000046.1:0-4440 GCA_039924465.1 Dermatophilaceae bacterium | reverse complement strand
GGCATCGTCGTGCTCGTCGGTGGGATGCTCCTGGTCCTTCCCGGCTTCGTCACCGCGCTGATCGGCCTGCTCCTGGTCCTGCCACTGACCCGCCCGATCACCCGCACGCTGGTCGAGGCGGCGATCGCCAAACGGATCGTCACCAGTGGGCCCTTTCCGGGTGGCCCCCCGGTCACCGGTGGCACCACCGGCACCGGTGGAACCCGCGGCCCGACAGGCCCGGTCGGCCCCGCCCGGTCGCAGGCCAGCGACGAGGTCATCGAGGGCGAGATCATCGATGACGAGGACGACCCGAGCTGACCGGAGCCTGTAAAGGCGTCTCGTTCGCGGACCAGGGCCCTAATGTGGTGGTGGGCCGGGGTCGGGGCGTCTCGTTCGCGGACCAGGGTCCGAATGTGGTGGTCGTTGCCAAGGTCGGGGGCGCTGGGAGCACGCTCAGCGGCATACGGCAGCAGGGGTGACGAAGAGCCCGCCCCCACGAACGGGGCGGGCTCCCTATGGTGTCAGGAACTGGGAGGTCAGGCGCTCTTGCGGCGGCGCGGCTTCTCGCCACGGGACTCGCGCAGGAAGGTCAGGCGCTCCGCGAGCAACTCTTCGAGCTCGGGCAGCGAGCGGCGCTCCAGGAGCATGTCCCAGTGCGTGCGCACGTGCTTGACGACCTTGGCCTCGGGCTCGGGCCCGTTGAGCAACTTGGCGTCGAGGCCACACCGGCACTCCCACGTCGAGGGGATATCGGCCTCGATGGAGAACGGGAGCTGGGTGCGGTGCCCCTGCGGGCACACGTAAACGGTGAGCTGGCGCTCACTCGGGATGACGTTCTCGTCGGACTCCATGCTGCGGGAGCCCAGATTGGAACCGCGTAATGATCGATCGGCCATGTGGACCCCTCCAAGACTTGTTGTGGTCGGCACTCCAGGGGTGCCACACCCTCACAGATCCTTGAACGACTATCGGCGGCAGGTTGTTCCCGGGGTCCTCGGGACTGCCTCGGCCGGGGTGCGTGGGGGAGCGTGCCCGCGCAGGGGGGCGGCAGCACCAGATCAGTGACTCAGACCACGAGTGGCACGGGGTTGCCGGCCTCGGTGATGCCCTTGCGCATGTCGACCTTGGACAGGAGCACCCCACCGATCACGAAGAAGACGATGAGCACGACGATGGCCCAGCGGTAGCTGTGCGTGAACTGGAAGACGAGGCCGAAGGCCAGGGTGCCGAGCCAACTGGTGCCGCGCTCCATGGCTTGGTAGAGGCTGAAGAACTCGGCCTCCTTGCCGCGGGGGATCAGCTGGCTGTAGAGCGACCGGGAGAGGGCCTGGGTCCCGCCGAGCACGATGCCGATGAGGACGGCGAGGGCGACGAAGATCCCGAGGGCGTGCTCGGGGACGAAGAACGCGATGATCACCACGACGCTCCAGAGCGCGATCCCGTAGAGCACGGTCTTCCAGGCGCCGACCCGGGCTGCCGCCGCGCCGAAGAGGCGGGCGCCGAAGTAGGCGACGAACTGCACGAGCAGGAAGATCGCGAGCACGGTCTCCTGGGCGAAGCCGAGCTCCTTCTGTCCGTAGAGGCTGGAGTTGCCGATGACGGTCTGGATGCCGTCATTGAAGAAGAGGTAGGCGAGCAGGAAGAGCATCGTCTGGGGGTAGAGGCGCAGCTCACGGAAGGTGCTGCGCAACTGGGCGATGCTGCCCCCGACCACGCCGGCCGAGCGGTCGATCGGGGTCGTGACGGTGCCGGTGATGTGGGTCAGTCCCCGGACCGGGATGATCGTGAAGGCGGCCCACCACAGGCCGGCCATGAGGATGCTGACCCGGGTGGCCATCTCGGTGTCGAGCCCGAGCTTGTCCTTGAAGGTGAGCATCCCGAAGTTGATGGCGAGCAGCAGACCGCCGCCGAGATAGCCCAGGGCCCACCCCTTGGAGGAGACGCGGTCGCGTTCGTTCTCGTTGGCGATCCGGCACAGGATGGAGTCATAGATGACGAGGGAGGCGCCGAGACAGATGGTCGCGATGATCGTCAGGACGACGCCGAGTTGCCAGTTGGTCCCGGCGATGAAGAACATCAGCATCGCGGCGAAGGCACCGGTCCAGGCGAAGCCGGCGAAGAGGCGGGTGGGCCTGGGGCTCCGGTCGGCGATGGCACCGATGAAGATGAGCACGATCGCGGAGACGATGGTGCTCAGGGTGACGGTGTAGGCGTAGACCGATCCGGGGGAGATGGGGATGCCGAGCACGTCGAGGTTGACCATGCAGGCGGTGTCGTCGGCGATGCCCGGGCAGACGCTCTGGGTCGCGACATGGGTCAGGTAGGGCCCCATGAGGACGGTGGCCGTGGTCGTGACGTAGGCGGAGTTGGCCCAGTCGTACCAATACCAGGCTCGCTGTTCCTTGGTCTCCGGTCGAGCCTCGTTGACGGCGACATCGGTCATGGCGGAACTCTCGCACAGGAGGGCGGTGGTGCGGGGGCGACGCGGTGGAGTCGTTGCGTGCATGCCCAGAATCGGGCCCCACGGTGCTGCTGGGTGGAACGTGAAGGGTCGCTGAGAAAACCTTGACAGCGCTATAACGCGCCGTTAGGTTTCGCATCACGAAACACCGTTCCAATTTGAGGAGCACGGATGAGACTCGCAAAATCAGCAATCGGCGCCGCGACCGCTGTCGGCTTGGCCGTCGCCGGCCTTGTCGGGGTCGCCAGTGGTGTCCAGGCGAAAGGCACCCCGGATCCCACCGACCCATCGTCCCTGTTCGCTCAGGTGACTGACCCGAACGTGCGGATGCAGCTGCAGACCACTGCCCGGCTCGACGGGAAAGACACCGTTTTCCGGATCAAGGGGACCGTCAAGAGCAACGTTCCCGGCAACGCGTACGCGCCGAAGCTCCCGCACGGCCAGACGCTGTTCGGGTTCGAGGGGTACAACGTCCGACAGTGGTACCGGGCGCCGGGCACGAATGACATCTACATGCTGTCCCGGGAGATCGTCTTCTACACCGACGTCAAGACGGGCAAGGTCCTCGACTCGTGGACCAACCCGCTCGACGGGAAGACCCACAAAATCGTCCAGGTCGCCAACGACCACGTCAACCAGGGGCACATGCGCCTGGTGGACGGCAAGCTGTACAACGTCTTCGGCACCGCGCTCAGCCCCGTCACCTACCGGGCCGGCCTGAAGGTGTTCGGGCGCGAGATCTGGCAGGCCCACATCCCGCCGCTGTACTCGCTGAAGGATCGCTACGGCATCGACGACGACTTCGGTCTCGTCAACGGTACGTATGCGGCGTGGGAGCTGTTCAACACCTCGGTCGACACCAAGGCCGTCAAGAAGTGGACGAACAAGAACATCCAGAAAAACACCATGCCGGTGATGATCGACTGGTCCCGGACCGGTCCGACCGTGCCGTGGATGTGCATCTCGGAGAGCACCACCGACATCCACCTGCTCTACAACGCGCAGTCCTGGACCCTGGAATCGTTCGACGACCTCGAGCCGTGGATCAAGGATCTGGTCAACACCTCGTACCCGCTGTACAAGGCGGCCCCCAACGAGGTCGACCCGACCCCGAACGCCACCACGTGGACGGCCTTCTACGAGTCGGAGCTCAAGGGCAAGGGAGCCGGCGGTGCCGATCTGAAGTGGACCAACTGGTGCGCCATCTCGACACCAGCGGCGTAGGTCCCAGAGCGACGGGGTCACGGTCGGGCAGGTGCCCGGAGTGATCAGGTAGTCCCGTGAGGGGCGGGGTGGTTGGCGAGCACGATGTCGCCCACCACCCCGCCGTGTTCGTCGGGAGGCCGTGCAGGACCAGCCCTCCGGTCTGAGCAGGACTCGCCGAAAGGGCTAGCCTCGGGAGTTGCTGGTCGGGCGGCGCCCCGCCGCGGGCCACCGAGCAGATGGAGCACGATGAGTATGGCCACGACGACGAACCAGCACACGGACGGGCCCCGGATCGCCGACAGCCACGACGTGATCCGCGTTCAGGGCGCGCGGGTGAACAACCTCAAGGACATCAGCGTCGAGCTGCCCAAGCGTCGACTGACCGTGTTCACCGGGGTGTCCGGCTCGGGGAAGAGTTCCCTCGTCTTCGGCACGATCGCCGCGGAGTCGCAGCGGATGATCAACGAGACCTACAGCACCTTCGTGCAGGGCTTCATGCCGACCCTGGCGCGTCCCGACGTGGATGTCCTCGAGGGGCTGACGACGGCCATCATCGTCGATCAGGAGCGCATGGGCGCCAATCCCCGTTCGACTGTGGGCACCGCCACTGACGCCAACGCGATGCTGCGAATCCTCTTCAGTCGGATCGGGAGGCCGCACGTCGGTTCGTCGCAGGCCTTCTCCTTCAACGTGGCCTCGATCAGCGGCGCTGGCGCCGTCTCGCTCGAACGGGGATTGGCGCCCATGCGCTCCTGATCGACGATGATGGCCGTCGTCAGCCCCTCGAGGAC
>JBDTAU010000045.1:0-4314 GCA_039924465.1 Dermatophilaceae bacterium | reverse complement strand
TCGCCCTCGCGCATCGTCTCGAGCGGGAAGTCCCGGGCGATCGGGTGCACGAGCGCGCTGTAGGAGCGGCCGGTCAGCTTGCGCAGCTCCCGGTCGTGGATGCCGGCCCGGAAGTCGTGCGCGTCGCGGATCATGGGGGAGCGGGACGTGCGAGCGATCGCGGTCTCGACCTCCATCTCGACGCTGGCCAGGGTGCCCTCGACGATCTCGACGATGATCGGGTCGACCGCAGTGCCCTCGGGCGTGAGCCGCTCACCGTGCTGGTAGCTCGTCGGCAGACCACCGGTGTTGACCGGCGTCGAGGCGATGTAGGCCTCGAGGGCCGCGCCGGTGAGTGGCTCGGTGGACAGGGCGGGTGCCTGGGGGGTGGGCGTCGCTGCGGTCACTTCGCCGCCTCCTTCGTGATGACCTTCGTGATGACGAGGTTGCCGAGGGCATCGACGCGCACGTCGAAGCCGGGGTGGACGGGGACCGTGGAGCCGAACTCCTCAATGATGGCCGGGCCGACGAGGGTGTCGCCGGCGCGCAGGTCGGGGCGCCAGTAGACGTCCGTGGCGACGTAGCCGTCCTCGGGGTCGAAGCAGACCGGCCGGGTGCTGCGGCGCGCCCGGGTCACGACGTCCCCGGCGCCTTCGGCCGTCGCGATGTCGCGCAGCTCGGGGCGGGTGATCGGCCCGATGCCCGACACCCGCAGGTTGACCCACTCGACCTGCTGGGTGGGGTCGCCCCGGAAGTCATAGCCGTAGAGGGCGCGGTGCTCGGTGTGGAAGGCGTCGGCCACGGTGGCCGCGAACTCCGCCGTCACCGGGCCGTCCGGGGTCGGGACCCGCACCTCGAAGGCCTGCCCGAAGTAGCGCAGGTCGACGGTGCGCACATAGCGGTGCGCGGAGCGGTCGAAGCCCTCGGCGTCGAGAGCGGCAGCCGCCTTGTCGGTCAGGGCGTCGAAGATCCCCTGGACCGCCTCGAGGTCGAGGCCCTCGTGCTTGGCGACCGCGGTCTGCACGTAGTCGTTCTTGACGTCGACGGTGAGCAGGCCGAACGCCGAGACGTTGCCAGGATCCTGCGGGACGACGACGCCGGCCAGGTCGAGGATGTCCACCAGGAGGCAAGCGAGCAGGGAGCCGGACCCCCCGAAGGTGGCGAGCATGAAGTCGCGCACGTCGAGGCCACGCTTGACCGAGACCTGGCGCAGCGCGTTGGCCTGGTTCCACGCGGAGATCTCGAGGATCCCGGCGGCGCACCGGTCCGGGGTGAGGTCGAGCTGGCCCGCGAGGTCCTCGATCCCACGGCGAGCGGCCGCGGCATCGAGCGGGATCTCGCCGCCGAGCAGGTGCGGGGGGATCCGGCCGAGCATGACGTGGGCGTCGGTGATCGTCGGCTCGCTGCCGCCCTTGCCGTAGCAGATCGGGCCCGGGTCGGCGCCGGCCGAGGTGGGCCCGACCTTGAGCGTGCCCTCCGGGGAGATCCACGCGATCGAGCCGCCCCCGGCGCCGACCGTCACGACGTCGATCATCGGGATCTTGCTCGGGTAGGACCCGACCGTGCCCTCGGTGGTCAGCGTCGGCTCGCCGCCGAGCACCACCGAGACGTCGGTCGAGGTGCCGCCGCCGTCACAGGTGAGGACCTTGTCGAAGCCGGCCCGCGCGGCGATCAGCCCGGCGCCGAGGGCCCCGGCCGCAGGACCGGACAGGACGGTGGTGATCGGCTGGTTCACGACCTCGTCGGCCGAGAGCACGCCACCGTTGGACTTCATGATGTAGAAGGGAATTCGGTCGCGCGACTCCTCGACACCGGTGAATTCGTCGAGGCGCGCGTGGATGGCGGTGACGTAGCGCGAGACCTTGGGCTTGACCGCCGCGTCGACGAGCGTGGTCATCGACCGCTCGTACTCGCGGTACTCCCGCAGCACCTCGCTCGAGATCGACACGACGGCGTCGGGGTGCTCGCGCGTCAGGATGTCGCGCATCCGGCGCTCGTGGTCGTCGTTCGCATAGGAGTGCAGGAAGCAGACGCCGAGCGTCATGATGCCGCGGTCCCTGAACCAGCGGGCCGTCGCGACCGCGCCCTCCTCGTCGAAGGGGCGCAGCTCGTTGCCCTCGAAGTCGAAGCGGCCCGCCACCGTCTTGACGTGGTCGGCGGCGACGATCCGGGGCGGCTTCACCCAGAAGTAGGAGTTGCCGTAGCCGTCGGGCACCGCCTGCCTGGCGATCTCGAGGACGAACTCGTAGCCCTCGGTCGTGATGAAGCCGAGCTCCTCGAGCTTGCCCTCGAGCAGCTGGTTGGTCGCCACCGTGGTGCCGTGCGAGACCGCAGTGACGTCGGAGCCCTGTGCGCCGAGGATGTCGAGCACCTTGTTGACGCCGTTGATGAAGCCGTCAGCCGGGTTCGACGGCGTCGAGGGCGTCTTGGTCGTGATCAGCTCACCGGAGTCCTCGTCGAAGGCCACGACGTCCGTGAAGGTCCCGCCGGTGTCGATGCCGATGCGGATGCGTCTCGAAGTCATGCCAAGGATTCAACCGGCACACGGTCGCCGATGCGTTGGCACATCCTGCCAACGAGGTGCACTCCTCCCGTCAACCCTGCACAGCCCACCGCTGCCGTATGCCGCTGAGCGCCCTCCCAGCGCAGCGCTGGCCTCTCAGCGTGAGCGATGACGCAACCGCCAGATCCGGGCAAACAGCACGAAGGACACGGCGCTGATCGCGAGGATGACCAGCAGCAGGGGCAGGACGTTGGCGATCTCGAGGGAGTCCACGTCTGCCCTGGACGTGAGAATGATCTGTGATCCCCAGAGCGTCACCTCTCGGACTCCACCACCCATGGCGGCCAGGGTCTGGCCGCTGCCGATCGCGTAGGCGAGCAGCAGGAACACGATCGCGGACCCGGTGGCGCCGGCCGCGATGGCGCCCGAACCGTAGCGGGGGCCTTCGGGGTCGATCCCGGCCGTGTACTGCTCGGCCAGGACGACCGGCGTGCCGAGATCGCTCAGTGCGGGACGCATCCCGATGTCGGCGGCGGTCGCGGTGACGTCCCTGCGGAGGTCACGCAGGATCTGCCGGCTCTCCCTCGAGGGGAGATTCCGCAGGCCCCAGTCCAACCGGGTCAGGTAGGACTCGCGACGGGCGAGGTCGAGGACTCCGGGGCGGTAGCGGGTGCGGGTGGTGGCACTCATGCGAGGTGTCCCTTCGTGGTGGTCGCTGCTGTGGTGGTCGCTTCTGTGTGATCGATGCGGTCGGCCGGTGGCCTTCGTCCGCCGTCCGCCGTCCGGGGCCGGGGCTCCGGTCCGAGGACTGATCGGACGGCTGCGGCCAGGTCCTCCCAGTTGCTGATGGCCTCGGCGAGCGCCCCCCTCCCGGGCGTGGTGATGCTGTAGTACTTGCGGGCGGGACCGGCGCTGGAGGCCACGAGGCGAGAGCTCAACAGCCCCTCTCGCTCCAGTCGGTTGAGGACCGGATAGGCGGTCCCCGTGGAGATGCCTGCCAGGCCCCGACTGGTCAGCCTGGTCACGAGCTCGTAGCCGTAAGTCTCCTCATCGCTGAGGACCCGGAGCACGAGCATGCGCAGCACGCCCTTGAGCAACTGCGGGTCACGAGCTGTCTCGTCCATGGAAGCATGCTACGGCAGCTACCATGCATTGACTAGTAGTGAATGAATCCATATACCGATCTGAACCCACCCGCTGCTCGATCCGGATGAAGGCGATGCAGCCGGCGACCGCGATCAACCCGAGGGCGATGATCTCCCACGACCCCCACACCCTCGTCGGGAAGCGACGTCTCGGCCGACACCGGGCGAGGGATCGAGGCGATGTTCGGGCCGATCAGGAGCCGGTGATCCACCCGCACCGGCTCATAGCAATCGTTGAGCACGAGCAGGCGCACTGCGACCTCACCATCGGGTTGGGTCGCCTCCGGAACCAACTCCAGCAGCAACTCCATGCTCTCAGGCCTTCGGGCCGGGTGGGGTGTCGATGTAGTGCGCGTAGTTCGTGCCCTTGATGGTCTTCGCGCCATAGTCACACACAAACGTCGGACTCGCCATGTCTTGGTTGTCGATCGTTCCCATGACCGTGTTGGCCGCGACGTCCGCTGTCGAGAAGGCGCTGACCTGGGCGTTCCAGTTCACGATGGCCTGCAGCGCGGCGAGCGCACCGGCCGCCGACGTGCCCGTCTTGATCGCCTTTCCCTTGCCCTTGTACTTGGCAACCCTCGTATCGAGTGGCTTGATGTTCGCGTCATGGATCTGCTTGCTGCTCTTGACGTGCATCCGCTCATGGCTCGAGGCACGGCTCGAGGCACGAGCGGTGAAGTAGTA
>JBDTAU010000044.1:0-3117 GCA_039924465.1 Dermatophilaceae bacterium | reverse complement strand
TCGCGCGGGCGGTCTGATGGGGCGAGCGTCAGGGCATGGGACAGATCATCGCCTTCGTCCCCGCCTCGGGCGGGGTGGGTGCCACCACGCTGGGGGCTGCTCTCGCGATCCGGGCTGCCGCAGCATCTCGCTCCGTCGTCGCCGTGGACCTGGACCCGGGCTCGGGCGGTCTCGACGTCGTGTTCGGGGTCGAGCAGGAGCGGGGCTGGCGCTGGGACGCCTTGGCCGAGGTCGCCGGGATTGTTGACGGTGCGGGCCTGGCCGCACGTCTGCCGCGCACCGATGGGGTGCCGATCCTGGCGATGTCCCGGGTAGCCGCGGCGGGCTGCGGATCAGGAGGCCACCCGGCGTGGCTGGCGTCCGTGCCGGACGTGCTGGTCGGGCTCGCGGAGGCTCACGAAGTCGTGGTCGTGGATGCATCTCGCGACCCCGTCGTGCTCAGCGCCCTGGCCGGGGTGATCGACGTCCTGGTCCTGGTCGTGGGCACGGGGGTCACCCAGTTGGCTGCCGCCAGCGTGGCGGCGGCCTCGATGCGTGACCTGGCGCCCGAGTCGTGGGTGGTCCTGCGGGACAACCCCGGCGATGATCTCGCAGATCTGATTGCCGATGAGCTCGATCTGCCGGTCGTGGCCGTGTTGAGGCGGGACGGACAGGTGGCCCACGAGGTGACCCGAGGAGTCCCGCCCGGGGTCCGTGCCCGGGGCCCGGTCGTCGCGGTAGCCGACCGGCTGCTACTCCGGTTGGCCGAGCGGGCCGGCGACGAACGAGTCGTGCCGCGGTGGACACTCCGGAGAGCCTCGTGAGCCTCACCGGAGCGATGTGGGACCGGGCCAGGGAAGGCATCGCACCCGATCCCGCCCAGGTAGCCCAAGTGGCACGCGAGGAGTCCGGGGCCCTGGGAGCCGACCGGGTCGAGTCCTCCGCGCACCGACTCTCCTCCCGCGTGCTGGGTGCCGGACCCCTCGACCCCTGGCTCGAGGACCCGACGGTGACCGACGTTGCCGTCAACGGGGACGGGCAGGTGTGGGTCGACCGGGGGCAGGGCATGGAAGCGGTCGGACTCGCCCTCGCCCCCGGTGAGACCCGTGCACTCGCCATCCGGCTGGCGGGGGCAGCGGGTCGCAGGCTCGACGAATCGAGCCCCTGCGTCGATGGCCAGTTGCCGTCGGGTGGCCGTCTGCACGCGGTGCTGCCGCCGCTGGTCGCTGGCGGGCCCCACATCACGATCCGGGTCCCGGCTCGGTCCCACCCCTCTGTCCGGGACCTCGCTGGCGTCGGGATGTTTCCGGTCGGGTGGGTGCCCCTGCTCGAGGCGGTGATCGCGCGGCGGCTCGCCTTCGTCGTCTCCGGAGGGACCGGGGCGGGCAAGACGACGCTGCTCGCCGCCCTCCTCGGGTGCGTGGACCCCCGAGACCGGCTGCTCATCGTCGAGGACGTCCGCGAGTTGCATGTCGAGCATCCGCACGTCGTGCGGCTCGAGGCCCGTCCCCCCAACGTCGAGGGGGCCGGCGAGGTCTCGCTGACCACCCTGGTGCGCCAGGCCTTGCGGATGCGACCCGACCGGATCGTCGTCGGAGAAGTCCGTGGAGCTGAGGTCCGTGAGTTGCTGACCGCCCTCAACACCGGCCACGAGGGTGGCTGCGGCACGCTGCACGCGAACGCTCCCGAGGATGTCGTGGCCCGGTTCGAGGCGCTCGGGGCGCTCGCCGGACTGAGTCCTGCCGCTGTCCGGGTCCAGCTGGGGGCCGCAATCCAGCTCGTGCTGCACGTCGCTCGGTCCTCGGCCGGCCGACGGCTCGAGTCCATCGCGGTGCTGGACCGGACCGCCCAGCGGCCGACGATCCGGCCTGCCCTGAGGTGGCGAGACACTACGGTCGAGCGCCTCGAGGCGTGGCCGGCGCTGGCAACCCTGCTGGGACAACCGCGATGACAGCGCTCAGTGGTGTGGCGCCCATGACATCCCTCACGGGTGTGGCGCCCATGACGTCCCTCAGTGTTGCGGTTCTCATCGTGCTGGCCGTGCTGCTGCTGCCGGCGCGGCACCGCGAGGCACGGGTCGCCGAACAGGTCCTCAGGCGTGGGTCAGTGCGGGGTCAGCTTGCGCCAGGGCCGAGCTCAGAGTCTGGGGACGCTGCCAGAGTCTCGCTGTGGCACATCGACCCGATCGAGGTGATCCGCGCTCGCTGGGCCAGACGGCATCGAGGGCAGACGGAGACCGCAGCCCTCGAGTTGTTGGATGCGATTGCGCCAGCCCTGCGGGCCGGGCTCACGCCGCAACGTTCGTTCGAGTTGGCTGCCAGCGTGGGTGTCGGTGCGCGTCTGGGGGTCGGTGCCGCTGTCGGTTCGGATTTGGGTGCTGGTACGGGTGTCGGTGCGCCAGGCACGGTCGCCAGGGGCACGAGTGCATCCGCCGAAGGAGCGACGGACTTCTGGGAGGCGTGGGCGGTGGAGTCCGGATCCGCCGATCTGGCCTTCGTCGCCAGCGCCTGGCGACTCTCGGAGAGCACCGGCGCGCCCCTTGCGGAAGCGGTGGACCGGGCTGCGGCCCAACTGAGATCCGGGCTGTCCCGTCGTCGCCGACTCGCGGCCGCGATCGCGGGTCCGCGGGCCACCGTGACGCTGCTGACGGCGCTCCCGTTGTCCGGGCCACTCTTGGGGCTCGCGTGTGGCCTGAGCCCGAGCGCCCTGTATCTGTCCAGTGCTCCCGCGGCTGGTTCGGCGCTGATCGGCGCGCTCCTGACCGTGCTCGGGCGATGGTGGTGCACACGCATCGTGCGAGCCGCGGGGGCGTCGTGATGACGGCGGCACTGCTGGCGGCCTTGCTCACGGCGGCCGCGACCTGGCTGTCCAGCCCGTTCGGACGCGCGGGGCGCTCGCTTCGCGACCCGGTGGGAGCCCGTGGGTCCGCTGTTGGCGGGACAGGGCGTGGCGGTGCTGGCGGGACTGGGCGTGGCGGTGCTGGCGGGACTGGGCGTGGTGGTGCTGGTGGGGCTGGGCGTGGTGCTGCCGGGAGATCCTCGCTTGGGGCAGCTCGCCGGAGCGTCGCCCGCGGGTCGCGAGCCACAGTTCGCAGCGTCCCGAGGCGAGACGTCCCGAGGCGAGACGTCACGAGCCGGG
>JBDTAU010000043.1:0-4630 GCA_039924465.1 Dermatophilaceae bacterium | reverse complement strand
GCCCGGCCGGGCAACGACCGGAAACGGGGCTCACGGCCTACGGCGACATCATTGGCCAGGTGACGGCCGGTCCGGTCGCGGCGCGGGACGTGCTGACCCCGGAGCGCCTGGTGGGCAGCGGGTTGCTGGCCGGTCAGCCGGACGGTCACGTCGCCCTGACCCTCCCTGTGCTCGGCGGGGCCACCACCGGGGTGGCGCCCGGTGTCCACGTCGACATCTACTCGACCGGGACCGGGCAGCGCACAGCCACCGATGTCGTGGTGCTGGCCGTGTCGGGGCCGCACGCCAGCGCTTCGGGGATGGTCGGCGGGAGCTCCCTGGGATCCGATGGCGACGCCAGCGTGACCGTCGCGCTCCCGGCCTCGGACGCCAGCCGAGTCGCGACGTCCCTCTCCGCGATCCAGGCCGGCGACAGTTTCGTGCTCGCAGTGCGTCGATCCTGACCCCTCGACGAGTATCATCGGCCCCGTGAGTGACATCCGTCACCTGGGCGCCACCTCGTGGTGTCCGATCAAGCGGCCAAGCCGTGGGCTCGAACCCACGCCTAGGACACGCGGCTCTCCCGGTGCATGGTCGTCGCCGACGGCTCGCCGATGTGCATTATCGGGCTCAGACCGCTAGTTTACAAGGTCGTCAGCCTCCGCTTGGAGGTTTCAATAGATTGGAAATACTCCATGCTCAAAGGATTCAAAGACTTCCTGATGCGCGGCAACGTCGTCGACCTCGCGGTCGCCGTCGTCATCGCCACTGCCTTCGGCAAGGTCATCGAGGCGTTCGTCACGATCATCATGGACCTCATCGGCAAGGCCGGCGGCACGCCGAACTTCTCCGCGTGGGCGCCGGGTGGCGTGCACATCGGAACGTTCATCACCGTGCTGATCAGCTTCATCATCGTCGCGGCGGCCGTGTACTTCATCGTCGTCGTCCCGATGAACAAGTTGGCCGCACGTCGCGCCACCGGTGTTGAGGAGACGGACGCCCCGTCCGAAGAGGTCGTCCTGCTCACCGAGATCCGGGACGCCCTGCGCATTCACTGATCCAGGCTGACTCACGCACCACCGAGTCAGGGGTACGCGCGAAGGGGTGGGAGCAGGTGCTCCCACCCCTTCGCCATGCCCGGACTGCGATTGGGGACTGTGCGGCCCGCCCTAGTCCAAGGGCGCCGGCAGGCTCACCTACTCCTCATACCTACTCATAGTGCGGTGGCCGCTGGTCCTCCAGCCACCGGTCCCGGGCCGACTCGGTGCTCGACTCGGGGCCCGAATCCTGACCAGACCCGGTGCTCAACTTCTCGCCCGACTCCCGGGTCGGCTCGCTGGGCGCTTCACGGACCGGGCTCTCTTCATAGTCCGGATCGCCCGCCGTGGCCTTGCGGAAGACTCGGCGCCGCTTCCGACGTGGTTTGGTCTGACTCGTCTGGTCGGCCTGGTCCTTGCCGTCCGACGGTGACTCCTCGATGGGGGCCGCGTCGGCCTCCGGGGACTCCGACTCACCGCGGCCCACCTGGTCCTGCATGGCCTCGTCTTGCGGCACGATCCGCTCGGCGCGCGCCGCCTTGAGGATCCGAGAGATCTCGCGGGCCGGGTCGCGGAACAGATCGGTGCTCCAGACACGCAGGTGGGTCCAGCCGAGCCGCTCGAGCTGCTCCGGTCGCAACCGGTCACGGTCGCGCGTGCTGTGGAGAGCGGCATACCGCGGCCCGTCGGTCTCGATGGCGACCAGCGCACGCCCTCGGTGATAGGGGTCCTCGACCGCGAGGTCGATCCGGTGCGCGGCACTGCCGAAGTTCTCGTGGACGACCAGGCCCTCCCGGCGCAGCCTCTGGGCCAGGTCGTGCCGCAGCGGATCCGTCACGGGTCGCTCCGCTGTCATGGCGGCTGGGCCCGGAACCGGCGCCCCGCCGCTCTCAACGAAGGCGAGGAAGTCGCGCAGCATGATCGCGCCCTTGGCCTTGAGCCGGGTGGGGTCCAGATCACTGGCTCGGAGCGAGGACACGACGGTCATCCGGGTGCGGGCCCGGGTGATCGCGACGTTGAGGCGCCGCTCGCCGCCCTCGAGGTTGAGCGGCCCGAAGCGGTGCAGGACCCGGCCGTGAGCGGTCTTGCCGTAGCCGATCGACACGATGATGGCGTCACGTTCATCGCCCTGGACCCGCTCGAGATTCTTGACGAAGAAGCGCTCGTCACGGTCCTCGGCGAAGAAGTCGGCGACCGCCGGGGCGTCCGAGAGTGCGATCGTGATCGCCTCCTCGAGCCGCTGCATGTGCCGGATCCCGAGGGCGATGACGCCGAGGGACTCCTCCGGACGGGTCCTCGCGTGCTCGAGGACCAGCTGCACGACCCGCTCGACCTCCGCCTCTGTCGTGTCGATCGACTCGGCGCCGGGTTGCAGGATGGCGTGCCCCTCGACCGGCTCGAAGGTGATGGCGGACTCGATGGAGGTCCCCGGGAAGGTCGTCAGGGCGCCGCCGTAGATCTGCTGGTTGGCGAAGGCGATGAGCCGCTCGTCACGGGAGCGGTAGTGCCAGTCCAACCGCCTCGTCGGCAGGGCGGCGGCCAGGACGTCGAGGACGGACTCGAAGCCGGCCGTGAGGGTCTCGTCGGGGGCAGCATCCTCCTCGTCCGAGACGACGGTGAAGAAGTTGGTGGGCGGCAGTTGCCGCTCGTCCCCGGCCACGACCACCTGTCGACCGCGTGAGATCGCCGAGATCGCCTGCGCCGGCTGCACCTGGGAGGCCTCATCGAAGATCACGACGTCGAACCACCGGCCGGGCGGCAGCGCCGACGCCACGACGAGCGGGCTCATCGCCCAGCACGGCTTGATCGCGGTGAGGGCGGCGGCGGCCTGCGGCATCAGGTCACGCAAGGGCTTGTGTCGCCGAGCCTTGCCCCCCTCCGCCCGGACGAGCGCCTCCTGGGCCGGCTCGTCGGCCAGGACCTCTCGGATGTTGCGCGCCACGGCGCTGCGCACCCGGTCCACGGTCGAGGCGATGTGGGCGCGGTCCGCCTCGACGTACTCGTCGACGGCCCGGCGCAGGCCCGGCCCGTCATGCGCGCCGTAGAGCGGGTCGCGCACCGTGATCTCGCGCTGCAGGGAGGCCCACCACACGTGCTCGACCTCCGCGGTGACATCGTCAGTCCGCACGCCGCGGGCCGCCAGGTCGTTGACGAGATCGGCGAGGCCGGCGCCCCGGGCCTCGTCGAGGATGCCGGTGACCTGGGGCAGCACGGTGAGCCGGTCAGGACGGGAAGCCAGCCGCGCCAGCCGCTCGCGCAGGTCGCGCAGCGGGACCGCCACCAGCTCGCCGCCCTCGGAGGTCGTCGCGAGCCGCTCGGCAAGCCAGTCCAGGTCGGCCGTCAGCGCCTCGAGCAGGACGACCCCCTCCTCGACCCGGGGTGAGATCTCCGGACGGCCACCACTGCCGACGAGCTCGTACCAGTGCTTGCGCTGCTCGCTCGCGGACACCAGCTCGTCGTGAAGTCGGGCCGGCGGTCGGCCGGGACGGAGCAGCCGCTTGGCCTGGCGTCGGCTCCGCCACCGGGCCAGGACCCCCATCTGCACGTCGCGCTCCTGGCGCCACTCCCGGGACGCCGTGGCGGCGATGTGCTCGTTGAGCGAGATGTCGAAGACCTGGGGCCGGAACACCTCGAGGGTGTCGCGGACCCGTGCCATCGTGGCGAAGGCAGCGGTCCAGTCAGCAAAGGAGGTGGCCTGCGGCACGTGCGACTCGGCCATGATGCTGTTGAGTTGCTCAGCGGCCCGGTCAACACCGGTGGTGCTGAGGCGCGTCGCCAACTCGAGGGCCTGGGCGGCATCCTCCTGGGTCGACACGCGGGCACCGAACCACGGGTCGTCCCCGTCGATGACCCACGCGCCCAGCCCGGCTGCATCGCGCAACCTCCGGCCGAGCTCGACCGCGCGGCTCCGGCTCAGGCCGTCGATGGCCGAGCCGGACAGCCTGACGTGGGAGGTGGGTGCGTGCGCCCTGGAGGCGAGTTCGGCCATGGCCTCCTGGACGTCATGGGCCGACACCCCCCACGGATCGCGGACGCGGTGCATGGCCTCGACGTGGTGCACCAGACGATCCCGGCGCGCGCGCAAGGCCGCGGTGGAGCTCGCGACCGGCGTCGCGGGCTCCCGGAGTGCGGCATCGAGCCCGGTCCGGAACTGCTGGGCGATCGCCCGCTTGTTGGTGGCGCCGTCGTAGGCGTCCAGGACGAGGTCGCCGAGGCCGAGCCGGTCCAGACGTCCGAGGACCGCGTCGATCGCGGCCCGCTTCTCCGCGACGAAGAGCGTCGACTTGCCCTCGGCGGCCAGCCCCGCGATGAGGTTGGCGATGGTCTGCGACTTGCCCGTCCCGGGTGGCCCGTTGACCACCAGGTGTGCCCCGGCCCGCACGGCGTCGATCGCCGCCTGTTGTGAGGAGTCGGCGTCGAGGACGAGGTACTCGTGCTCCGGGTCCGGGTCGGGCACCGGGTCAGGAAGCCGCATCCGCACGGCAGCCAGGGCGGCCTCGTCGGCGGTGAGGATGCGGGCGCCGAACCACGGGTCGTCGCCCTCGCGGGTCCAGGCCCCGAGACCGGAGGCGTCACGCAGGCGCCGGCCGAGCTCGACAGCCTTAGCCCGGGGC
>JBDTAU010000042.1:0-3162 GCA_039924465.1 Dermatophilaceae bacterium | reverse complement strand
GGCTCGGATGCGGACCTCAGCAACGACGTGCTCCGGGTAGCGGCGCACCTCGAAGCCGTCGTGGCGTTCGATCACGTCGTAAGGCTGCTGCTCCGTCATGCCCCGACGCTAGCCGACCGCAGGCCCGTCGCGGCGGGCCGGCGTCACGTCACGTCAGGCAGGAGGCGGGTTGTCCCCGTGCGCGATGAAGACCGGGCAGGTGGCGTGGTGGGCGCACGCGGAACTCACCGACCCCAGCAGAAGGCCCTTGAACCCGCCGTAGCCGCGGCTGCCGACGACGAGCATCCGCGCGTTCTGACTCATCTCGAGGAGAACCGCTGCCGGGTTGCCGGCGACCACCGCCACCTCCATGCCTGCCGGCTTGGAGTCGCCGAAGACCTCATCCAGGGTCGCGTCCACCGACGCGCGCGCGGCAGCCTCGATGTCGATGTCAGGCGGCGGCACGACCCACCCGATTCCGCTGGCCCCGTAGGCGGTGAGCGGCTGCCATGCGGAGACCGCGAGCAGGGTGCTGCCCATGGTCTCGGCGAGGTAGCGTGCCCACTGCAGGGCAAACTTGCTTTGATCCGATCCGTCCACGCCGACGACGACGCGGGGGGTGTTGGTCTCTGTCATGGCCGGTGAACGCTCCTGGGTCGGTTCGCTGCCAGGGAAGCGACGGCCCCGACGACCGGGCCCGCCACCTTCCAGCGGTGTCGGAGCACCGCCACTGCCGAGCCTAGCCCGAACGGGGGAGACGAGGCGACTGTTGCTGCGCTCGCCGAGAGCCATCGCTCCACGGTGGCGGCGGGCAGGCGACTACTTGCTCCCCCTGGCACGCTTGATTCTCTTGAAGAACTCTTCGAAGATGACGGCCGACTCAATCTGCTTGGAGGTACCCGCGCCGGATCCAGCTGCCATGCTGCCGGCAGCCATGCCCAGCAGCCTGTCGTTGCAGGATTGACAGATCCGCCGGCCCGTCACCGTCTTGACAAACGGCTCAGCGCTCTTGCGCCCGCAAGAATCGCATTGCTTCATGATCTCCGCTCTCTTCCCGGTCGTGTCCACGAGACTAGCGACTCGCCGGCGCCCTCAACCTCTGCTCTCGGCGAGGGACTCGCGGGTGACCTCGGTGGGTATCGCCGTGACGTAGAACTTGAAGCGCGTGCGGCCTGCCGGACCGCGCTCCTTGGGGATGGGGTGGTCCGCGAACCAGTCGCGGTAGGCGCGGTAGGCGGCCTCGTCTTCGAAGTGCATTTCAGCGATGCGATAGAACGTGTTGCCTCCCTGGATGTCTGCGGTCCCGCCTGACGTCGACGTGACTCGCTCCCCAACCTTGTTGAAGATGATTCGGTCCAGGTGGGGATTGGCCAAGAGGTCTGCTGCGTGCACCTCAAAGAGCCACGTCTCGTAGGCCTCCTCCGTCACTCCCTCTTCGATGTCGTAACCCAAGATCGTCTTGAACATCAGACATCGTCCTTCCGTGGTGTCGAAGGCGTGAACAGGAACGACTGGGCCCCCTCGCCGAAGCCCTCGAGGCGGACACGCAACGGGCGGATGAGCACTCCCAACAGGTCCTCCGACACCTCCTCCGGCGAACGAAGGGGAGCCCGGTCCTGGCCCGCTGCACGCTGGGCGATGACGGCCCGGCGATAGACGTCTTCCGTCCATTCGGTGGGCATGAACTCGGCATCCCCCCTCACCGAGACCACACGTGGAGGCAGCAGGCCAAGGTCGAAGACATGCGGTCGCTCGTTGGTGGCCCCGGGCTGGGGCGTGCCCACCCAGACCACCTCCGTCTGGGACCGCCGCCGCCACTGATCGAGACGGCGGTGCTGACGACGCTGGACCGTGCCCACCGACCAGTCCTCGTTGAGGAACACCGTCATAGTCCTCGTCACGGGGTAGCCACCGGCGTCAACGGTCGTCAACTGCGCGAATTTAGCTTCCTCACGGACGAACTGGAGGGCCCGTTCCCTGGCGGCCATCTCAACCGGGTCAAGCATGAGGGTCCTCCTTGTCGGTGCCGTCCTTGGGCAGGCCTCCGCGCCATCCGAGGGCGCGCGAGATCTGGTCGGCTCCGCCGCGCACGCGAGGGACCATGGCAGATCGTACGTCCGCTGAGATCCGATAGCCCGGACCACACACCGAGAGCGCCCCCACAACCCGTCCGTCGAATGCGAAGATCGGTGATGCTACGGAGCCAGCGCCTTGCTGGCGCTCGCCGTCCGACTGGGCTACCCCTGATCTGCGGACGTCGTTGATTCGCGCCGTCAGAAGGATGAGGTCAGTGATGGTCTGTGCGGTGAGGGCTTCGAGTTCGTGGTGTGCAAGGTAAGCGCGGCGTTCCGCAGCAGGTAGGAACGCGAGGATGCAGTTACCGGAGGAGCCTGCATGAAGGGGAAAGCGGCGGCCGAGCTCCACGGTCATCTTGATCTCGCGCGTACTCTCGATCTGGTCGAGGTAGACCCGACCGTCCGGCACTCGTGCCGAGATCGTGACAGTCTCTCCCGTGACGTCGTGCAGAAGTCGCATGACCGGGAGGGCTGCGGTACGCAGGCTTGACTCCCGCAGCGCGCGCGCTCCCAGGGAGGCCAAGGACGGACCGAGGGCGTACTCCCTTGTGCGGGGATCCGTGACGAGGAAGCCCCGATCGACCAGACTGACCAGCGTCCGGTGGACGACCGTCTTCGACAAGTCCAACGACCGGGCAATCGCCGTCACGCCCCGCGAGCCGGGTCCATCGGTGAAGAGCATGAGAACGTCGGCGACTCTGGTCGCCGTCTCGGTTCCCTTGCGTTCGCTCGCCACTGTGGGGGCTCCTCCATCGACCTCGCCACCGTGTAGCGGGCAGCCAGCTGTTCATCGGGCGTCCCCACAACTGTGGTGTTCCTCTGTACGGAACAATTATGCAGCAGTCATTGACGGCCATGCAAGCAATTCAGGGGCCATATGCCGCAGCTAGAAAGGCATTGTCGCGCTTGTTGGAAAGCCTTGACGTCCGCCTCAGGTGGTGCGACCCTTTCCCCTAACCTAGATGTTCCGACTAGCGGAACGCGCTTCGATTCTGGAGAATTCATGAAAAAGGCCTGGTTCATCGGGGTGGCGCTCGTAGCTCCCCTTGCGCTCACCGCCTGCAGTGGGTCGGGCACCAGTACTGGGACTGCGACGGGGGGTGGCTCG
>JBDTAU010000041.1:0-3808 GCA_039924465.1 Dermatophilaceae bacterium | reverse complement strand
GGCGGCCCTTGCGACCTGGCGCTGCGCACCGCGGCCTCCGATGACACCGCCAATGATCCCGGGCCCGCTCCCACCACCGGAGATGTTGAGCCGCCCAAGCCCCTGCAGTTCCGTTGGGACGGAACGTCCTATGTCGCCAGCAAGCCCGCGCACGAGGTGTCCTGTACGCCGAAGGCGGGCGCCGCCGAAGTCCCCAAGGGCTACACGTCCAAGAGCACCTTTAAGCTGAACTTCCTCCCACCCTCTGCCGGCGGACCGGCTCGCGTGCACGGCATCGTTACCGAGACCGCCACCGGCACCAAGGCCGGCAAGGGGAAGGGGTGCCGGGACTTCACCGAGACCCGGGCCGTCGGCGGCTCGCCCACCGGATCTCTCGACCCCGCTGCGCTGCCGCAGGGCACCTACGACGCCTCGATGTCCTCGACCGGATCGACCCCGAAGTCCCTGGCGCCGGTCGGGAGGGGGTTCTGGCTCGGCCCCATGACCGCCTCCGGGACCACGGACGCACCCGCCATCACCGGGATGACTTCCGCCGTTGCCCCCTTGGCTCAGGGGAGGGACGGCTGGGCTGGGGACGCACCGGGCGCGCCCGTCGACTGTGAGGGCATCGACGGCTCTCTCACGAGTGAGGGATCGGACGGTCTGGAGTCCTTCGTCGACCTCCGGCCGGTGGCCGCGACCGAGAGCGGCTCCTCGATCTTCGCGGGCGTCTGGCGGATGCGC
This sequence comes from Dermatophilaceae bacterium, assembly GCA_039924465.1. Lineage (GTDB taxonomy): Bacteria > Actinomycetota > Actinomycetes > Actinomycetales > Dermatophilaceae > JAKDLQ01. The sequence continues at coordinate 3,085 of JBDTAU010000041.1, read as the reverse complement.
ACCAACCCGAACGGCGTCGGCCTCAAGGCCGGGTGCAGCCTGACTCGATGGGAGGGCAGGCTCCTTCTCGTCCCAACCGGGGCCGGGCTGTGAAGGACGTCTACGGACGCCTCGCCGAGTCCCGACTCCTTCCTCGGGAGCGGGACGTCGTCTCCGGACGCCTGAGCGCCAGGCGGGACGACAAGCGACAGGACCGGGACCAGCCAGAGTCTTCGCCCGGGCCCCGGGCACGCCGCCGGCTCGGTCGAGCCAGCCGGTCACACCACTCACCCCGGACGCGGTGGGCCGTGGGCGGCGCCGGGTTGCTGCTCGTGGCGGGCATCGCCGGTGCTTTCGCTATAGCCGGAGGGACACCGGAGACGCCGAGCGCTCTCTCCCCCACCGGGTCGTCGGCGACCGCCGGTTCATCCACGGCGGGCGGGCCTCCGGCTGTCCCTGCCCCGGCCTCACCGACAGAGCCGCCGGTGACGGCCATCCGGCTGGACTACTCCGGGGGAAAATTGGTCCGGAACACCTGCAGCGACCCCAGCGGGCGCGGGAAGTGCTCCCCCTGGGACGTCCAGGAGGCCACACTCACTGTCCGCTGCACGCCGGACAGCTGTAGCTTGTACGCCTTCACAGAAACGCTTCCCATCGACGCTCCGCTATCGAGGAGCGGTGACATCCCGAATCAAGGGAAGGGGTGCGCTCCCACCCACTGGACGCTCGAGCTCACCCCGGTCGGCGAGGCGGTCACCGAAGGCATCACCCATCCCGCACGGCTCGTCGGAACAGCGACGGGGAACCGCCCTGCGGCACTCGTGCCGGGGTTCAACTGCCTCGGGGCCGATCAGCTCTACCGCTACGACGCCACGCCGTCCTGAGCTCGCGGCAGGGACACAGAACCGGTGACCACCTCGTCCACTGCAGCCAGTTCGCTCTCTCCCACCACACCAGCGAGCGCCGTGCGAGCGAGGTCCCAGGTGCGCTCGAGGTGGCTCCCGGCACTCCGGCGCTCCCCCGACCCAGCGGTTCGCAGCGGGGCCTCCCGCCCGAGCGCGTAGAGGTCGCAGCCGAAGGCCCGCCGGTCGACGAACCAGCCGTAGCGCTCCACCGCTGCCTGCAGCGACACCTCGATCGCTAGTCCACGAGCCACCCGACGACTCATCGAAGCCGCCGCCAGGGTGCCGCCGATCGCGAAGGTCAGCGCCACCTCGAGGACTGGGCCATCAGCGAATTCGCCGCCGAGCTCGAGTCGCCCGGGACGCGGCCGGACGAGCAGGCCCGGCGAAGTCGGGCGATCGAGCAGCAGCATGAGGGACGGCGCGAAGATGGTTGCGAAGCGGAGCGCGAGCCGCTGGTCGCCGCGGCGCGGTGCACTGACATTGAGGTGGGTGCTGTAGCCCTCGAGCCGGTGCACGTCACCGAGCGCCTCCGCCAGCGCCTCCCGCCCTGCTGCAGCCAGGGCGACGACCTGGGCGACGGCGCCCGGTGCCACGTCGACCGGAGGGGTGGCCACCTCCGCCTCCGGCCCGTCCGCCGTCACGACTCCACCCCAGGGACAGCGCTGCGCGTGGGGGTCCGTGGGGTCGGCGCGGACACCGAGGTCGAGTCCGTCCACGATGGACCGGACGTCGACTCGTCCAGAGGGTCCTTCGAGGACGTACTCGTGCTCGACCCCGATCCGCAGGCGCTGCTTCGTGCGGGGCGGCCGGCGTAGCTCGCGCCTGGGCGTGCGGTTCAGGGCAGCCGCGAGGTCCACGTCCCGACGGCCGGCGTCCAGGTCGGCCATGAACGCCCGGATCCCGTCCTGCGGCTTCGCCACGAAGACCGAAGGACCCCCGCCGACCGGTTCGACCCGCAGGACGACGACGTCCCAGGTGCACAGGTGGGCCCGGACCGTGAAGCCCGGGCGGTCCCGCACCCGCAGGTCGACGGCATGCGCCGAGAGGTCCGGCCCAGCCGGTGCCTCGTCACGGCTCGCCGGGGGCAGAGGTGACGGCCCGCCCCCTCCGACGCCTGGGGCGTCCCGATTCGCACCGTCCACGGACCTCATCATCCCCGGCGCGCCGCTGTTGCGCCGGTCAATTTCGACTCGTGTTGTTGCCCAACCCGGGTTGGCGAGGAGCCCACCACAGACCATGGGGCCGTATGTCGCTGACTCACTCAGCGGCATACGGCCCATCACGGCTCCGCCCCCGTGACGTCATGCGAAACTCCCGCTAGGAAGGCAAGATCGGCGCTGGCCATCGAGTCACCTCGACGCTGCCGATCCTCTATGCGGGCTCCTGCGCGGTGGGGTTCTTCGCGCAGCGCAGGATCGTGTACCCAGCGCTCGGCAAGCAGGAGGAGTCGCTCCTTGCCACGGGTCTCGAGGTGCTCCTGCTCGTGCCGGATCGATTGAGCCGGACGGCCACGTGTCCGGCTGAGACCACCCACGCTCAGCCGCCGCAGAATGGAGCCGACCGCCGTGCAAGGATGTGGCCATGCACCTTGAACAGGCGCAAGCAGACGTGCGTCGCGTCTACAGGAATGGGTTCTCCGGCCCCTTGATCTCCTCGCTCATCTGGTTTGCGGCTGCCGCTGTGTACCAATGGGATTCGCCCGGCCCGGCGATGTTGGTGCTGTTTATCGGCGGGATGTTGATCTTCCCGCTGTCGACCCTGCTCTTGAAGCTCCTCGGCGGCCCGGCCACCCTCCCGAAGGGGCACCCGTCGGCAGCGCTCGCGATGCAGGCCGCGTTCACGGTGCCGTTGGGGTTGTTGGTCGCGGTCGCCCTCGGCTCGTATGAGCCCGCCCTGTTCTTCCCGGCGTCACTGATCATCGTGGGCGCGCACTACCTGGTCTTCATCTCCCTTTACGGGATGCGGGTCTACGCCGTGCTGGCGGCGGCTCTCATCACGGTGGGGACGATCGGACTGTTCTGGGTCCCGAGCCTGCGAGAAGCGAGCGGCTGGATCGGCGGCGCGGTCCTTCTGATGTCCGCGGCTCCGCTGCATCTCGCCCGGAAGGCCCCGATTGCGAGGCGTGCCTAGGACGGCTCGCGCAGTTTGCCGCTCCGGGCCAGGCCCGGGTCGGTACACGATGACAGGTCGAAACAGCAGGG
>JBDTAU010000040.1:0-5295 GCA_039924465.1 Dermatophilaceae bacterium | reverse complement strand
TCCCGCGCTACCCGGCCCCCGAGATGTACAACCGGATCCGCAAGGCCGGGATCGACAACGTCGTCATCGAGCTCGACAGCTGGGAGCGCTTCCCCCTGAACAGCCACGGCGACTGGATCACGGTGATCCAGGAACAGTCGCCGATGTGTCACGACTCGGCGATCCTCATCTCCGTGGCGGGACAGGCGATCCTGCACACCAACGACGCCCGACTGAGCGTGGCCCAATTGCGCAGAGCCGCAGCGGAATGCGGGGGGCAGATCGACCTGATGGGGGTGCAGATGTCGGGAGCCTCGTGGCACCCGGTCTGCTACGAATACCCGCCCGACGTGATGGCCCGGATCAGCGCCGACAAGCGGATCGGGAAGTTCAAGTCGGTCAGCCGGTTGCTTCGCTCCTCCCCTCCGCGGATCGCCCTGCCGTATGCCGGGCCGCCGTGCTTCCTCGATCCAGCTCTGGACCGCTTCAATGCCGGGAGGCACCCGCCGGGGATCTTCCCCGACCAGGGCCAGGCCGCGGCGTTCCTGTGCGAGCGCCTCCCCCACCAGGAGACCGTCACCCTGCTGCCCGGCGACCGACTCGAGGTCCGCACGGGCAGTATCGAGCGCGACCCGCACTGGGATGGTTTCAGCTACGACGACGCCGACACCTACATCCGGGACTATGCCGCCCGACGGGCGGACGAGGTCGCTGCGGTCTACGCGGCCTATCCCGACCCCGCGGCCGGCAGCGGGCTCGCCGAACGGTTTGAAGCGCACATGACCCGGCTCGGTGCGCTGTCCGACTACTTCCTGCACCGGATCGGCATGGTGATCCGCTTCGTCGTCGATGGCGCGGACGGGGGCACCTGGGACGTCACCCTGGGCCCGGCCGCGTGCCGGGTCGACCTCGCGGGAGGGGCGGGCCCAGCGGCATACCGAATTCGGGTCGAGGCCCGGTGGCTCGACGCGGTGCTCACCGACCGGATCCGGTGGGAGGACCTCTTCCTCTCCCTGCGGATCTGCGCCTGGCGCGATCCGGATCACTACAACGACTACCTCGTGGGGCTGCTCAAGCACGCCGATGCGGGCGCCCTCGACGCGGTCGAGCGCTTCGAGATGGCGCGCGACCTCGACGACACGGTGACCCTCCGGTCCGGCGACCGCGCCTGGGAGGTCAGCCGCTACTGCCCGCACGCCGGCGAGGACCTGACCCACGGGGCCGTCATCGCCGACGGGGTGCTGCGCTGCCTGGGGCACAACTTCGAGTTCGACCTCGCGACGGGCGCCTGCCTCAACGCCCGCTGCGACCCACTGGTCAGCCGCCAGCTGGATCCGGCGGTGGATTCCCACTGACCAGGTAGGTCACCGTCTCGACGATGATCCGCAGGGTCGCGCGCAGCGAGGGCGCCCGCAGGTAGGACATGTCCGCGGCGACGCGCGGGGGCACCACGTGCTCGATGTACCACTGCGTCGGGTCGCCCAGCTCCGGGGGGAAGCAGACCCGGTCACGCAGTCGCAGTTGTGCCGGGCCCGTCAGCCCGGGGGTGGCGTGCAGCACGAAGCGCAGCTCAGGTGGGTAGAGCGCCGCGAGCGTGGGGGTCTCCGGCCGGGGCCCGACGAGGGTCATCTGGCCGCGCAGGACGTTGAGCAGCTGGGGCAGCTCATCGAGGCTGGTGCGGCGCAGGATCGCACCGACCCGCGTCACCCTCGCATCACCAGGGACCGTGAAGTCGGGGCCACCCCGGTCGACCCGCATCGTCCGGAACTTGTAGATGGTGAAGTCGCGGTGCCCCGTGGTCAGCCGGGTCTGGGCGAACAGGACCGGGCCGCGACTGGTGAGGCGCACCAGCACCGCGATGCCCACCAGCAGCGGCGCCAGCACGACGAGCGCGGTGCCGGCTGCGACGATGTCCAGAGCGCGACGGGTCCACGAGATGCGCCCGTCCCGCCCTCGGGAGCTCATCCGGTCCCCGAGGCGACGAAGATCGTGCCGAAGGTCTGGATCGCTGCCGCGACGTCCGGCTCGAGTCCCTTCTGCAGGAACGACGGTGACATGTGGGTCCACAGGTGCACTCCTTTGGCCTCGCGGGACCGCAACGCCCGCATCAGCGCGTTGTCGGCCAGCCCTGGGTCGGTGAGTTGGTAGGTGCCTCCCTTGTAGGGCGCACTCCACGTCCAGATGTCGACAGCGCTCGCCCCGTGCGCCAGCGGGATGTCGACGAACGTGTGAACGTCTCGCTCGGCTGCGGCGGCCGAGTCAGTGGATGGCCCCGGGTGGGCGAGCGCCTTGCGGGCCTGCAGGGTGACGTGCCGGCTCCATCGGCGCGAGGCCTCGACCCAGATCGCCTCCATGGCGGCGTCGCGGGTGGTGCCCCAGTCGAGGTATTGCTGATCCGCGCGCAGCCCGGCGCTGAGGTCGACGACATCGAGCCCCCCCTCGGCGATCTCGACGTCGACCGCGGCCAGGGTGGCCGCGGGGTACTTGGCCCGTTGGATCTCCCCACAGGTGCGCTGGGAGGCGAAGACGCCCGAGGCCGAGAGTGACGGTTGTCCGGTGGGTGACGCAGTGGCGCCCGGGGACCCCGTGGTGGCTGACGCACCCGGTCGCCAGTCGAGGCACCCGAGCTCCGGGACGATCAGGTCGGCCAACACCTTGCGACCAGGTGCCCGGGCGTGCAGCGCGGTGGTGGTCTCCTTGAGGAAGGCCAGGGCCTGGGCCGGGTCGAGGCCGTCCCCGTAGCCGAGCTCATCCGCGATCTTGACGCCGGCGATCCCTGGTCGCTGCACGAAGGCGATGACGACGTCGAGGACCTCGTGGTAGCGCTGGGGGCCGGCCAGCCAGGCCTTGACCAGGTCGGCCTCGACCCAGACCTGGCCGCCGTGAGCCAGGACCGCGTCGGCGAGCGCGACGTACTGCGGGCGGGGAGCGGGCAGGGCCGCGTCCACGACCGACGCACTGCGGGCTGTCCCGGCCACCTGCCCCGATGCTGCCGGAGCTGCGGTGCACCCCGTCCCCGCCAGCGCCAGGGTGATCGCCGTGGCGAGCGCCGCGATCGTGACGACCCGACCCCTGGGTCTCGGACCATTCGGTCTCGGACCATTCATGTCGCAACTCCTGAAGAAGGGGGCCGTGGCGGGTCTGCCGTGGCCGGCCAACGGTCGGGACCGCGACCGATTGACATCGACGTCGGGGGCGGTGATTCGAGCGTCACGGTCCTGGACCGGTCCCGGTGGACGTCGGGTGGAGGGCTGCTGTGGATCACTCGACGCATGGCCGCGATGAGAACGAGGTCCGTCGTGAGGTAGGCGACGGCACTGGCCACAGCCGCCCCGATCGCGCCGTGACGCGGGATCAGGACCACATCGAGCACCACGGTGACGATCAGGCCCACCCCCAGGATGACGGAGTTGACTCCCGGCCGACCCGAACCCATCAGGTAGCCGGACGCCAGGCCCGCGGCTGGCTCCGCCACCAACCCGAGCGCGATCAACGCCGCCGGCCAGGTCGCTGCAGCGAACTCGCTTCCATACGCGAGAGGCAGGAGCGGGAAGGCGACGAGGCCGACGACGAGCGCCGCCGCTGAGCCCAGCCCCAGCAGTGGAGTCACCGCACCCTGCGCCCGACGCGCGAAGTTGGCGGCCCCTTCTTGCGCCACGCGTGGGTAGGCCACCCAGGTCAGCGCGAGGGACGGGAGTCGGAGCAACTCGGCGAACTTCGAGGCGACGACGTAGATCCCGACCGGCGCGGGCCCGGCGAAGGCCCCGAGCAGGACGACATCGAGCCTGAGGTTGAGCAGGTTCACCACGCCCCCCACCTGGCTCCTCATCCCGAACCGGAGCAGGCGTCCCGCCAGGGCGCGTTCCGGGCGGCCTGGAGTCACGTCCCCAGCGCGGTGCACGTCCCGCCAGATCCAGGCCCAGGCCCCGATGGCGACCACGACGTCAGCGATGATCAGGGCGGTGACGAGCAGCCACCCGGAGCGCAGCCCCAGAGCCCAGCCAATCCCGTAGGCCGGCACGAAGGCTGCCTCCTCGGCTGCGATGATGACGTTGGCCCCGCGCGAGTCGCCCAGGGCCTGCAGGCACGCCTTGCCCACGGCGACGGGAAGTTGTGTCACGACCGTCACCCCGACCACGGCCACCACCATGGTCGTCGTCGTCGGCATCAACCGGTCATGGATGACCGGGGTCAGGGCCCACCAGGCGACCCCACCCACGGCAGCGCCGAATCCCATGATCACGAGGATGGTCGGCCACAGCCCCGGGTGCGACCGCTCCTCCCCCGCAACGAAATAGCCCATGGCGCTGGGGAGCCCGCACGCGGCAAGCACCCCCACCAGGCCGGGCAGGACCCGCATGAGCGCCAGCAAACCGACATCCTCCGCGCCGCCGGCCCGGGCCACCAGGATCGTCACCACCGCAACGGAGGCCAGGGCGATCGCCCGGGCACCCATGTTGCCGAGGATCGTCCGGCCGGCCAGGCCCGCGCCACGGCCCCGCACCAGCCCGGAGACCACACTGCGCGTGAGTCGCATCAGGACACCCGTCGCTTCGTCAGAAGAAGGCCGGGGTCGGCCCCTGCGCCCATGCCGAGGAGCGCCCAGAAGTGCCGGAAGTGCAACACCTCATAGAAGAGGCCCGCCGTGGCAAAGGCGCAGACCAGCCCCAACAGGTACTCCGGCCGCGGGAGGAGCTCTCGGACCCAGGGTGGTTGTTGCCACCCACTCACCCGAGAGAACCGCGTCCCGATGACCCAGATGAGGAGCACCAGGCCCGCGCCACCGAGGGCACCGCGTTCGACCAGCGTGGCGGTGTAGTCGTTGTGGGCCTCCTTGACGTAGGGCGCCGCCGCCGCCTGTAACGACGCCTTCGTGCGTCCCGGTCCGGCCCCGGCGAGGTCGCCGTGCAGGTAGAGGTTGAACGCCTCTGACACGAGAACCTCACGGGTGCCACTTGATTCGTCGGCGCGGCCGAGCGAGTCGTGCAGGACCGGAATGCTGTCTGCCGCCTTCTGCTGGATCTGCGTCAGGCTCACGTGGGGCGCGAGCACGATGACCGCCACGGCGGCGAGCGCCATCGCGGCGATCAGGGCGGGCGCACCCAGGCGGCGTCGGACCGCTCCCAGCAGCCCGATGGCCACGACGACGGCGACGCCGATCGCCGCGCCGTTCGAGCCGGTGAAGATGATGGCCAGCAGGATCAGGCTCCCCGCCCCCACTCGGGACCAGCGCCTGCGGACCACGCTCGTGGCGAGCAGCAGGGCCAGGCAGCACGTGAAGTAGTTGCCCGCCAGGTTGGGGTCATTGAACGTCAG
>JBDTAU010000039.1:0-4273 GCA_039924465.1 Dermatophilaceae bacterium | reverse complement strand
CCTCCTGGGAGTAGTTGGGCTCGTGACCCAAGTCGCGGCCCAGGAACGGCTCGCCGCGCTGCTCACCGAGCTTGCGGGGCCCGAGCCGGTCACTCATGCCGTAGGTGGTGACCATGGCCCGCGCGATCTCTGTTGCTCGCTCGATGTCGTTCGCTGCGCCGGTGGTCGGGTCACCGAAAATAAGCTCCTCGGCAGTGCGGCCGCCGAGGAGCATCGACAATTCGTCGCGCAGTTCGGACCGAGTGTGCAGGTACTTGTCTTCGGTCGGCAACGCCAGGGTCCACCCCAAGGCCTTGCCCCTGGCGATGATCGAGACCTTGTGGATTGGGTCGGTGCCGGGTAGTACGTGACCGACCAGTGCATGGCCGCCCTCGTGGTAGGCGATGACCCGCTTGTCCTTGTCGGAGATGATGCGGCTCCGACGCTCGGGACCCCCGATGACCCGATCGATCGATGCCTCCACCTCGGCAGAGGTGATCTTTGTCAGGGAGCGCCGCGTTGACAGCAGGGCCGCCTCGTTCAACAAGTTGGCCAGGTCTGCCCCGGTGAAGCCGGGGGTGCGACGGGCCACGACGTCGAGGTCGACACTGTCGTCGAGCGGCTTGCCCTTGGCGTGCACGTCGAGGATGGCCCTACGGCCGTTGAGGTCCGGCGGGTCGATGAGCACCTGACGATCGAAGCGGCCAGGTCGCAGCAATGCCGGGTCGAGGATGTCGGGGCGGTTCGTGCTGGCGATGAGGATGACGTTTGCGTTGACATCGAAGCCGTCCATCTCCACCAGGAGTTGGTTGAGGGTCTGCTCCCGCTCGTCGTGGCCACCGCCCATACCGGCGCCGCGATGGCGACCGACCGCGTCGATCTCGTCGACGAAGATGATCGCCGGGGCTGCCGCTTTGGCTTGGGCAAACAGATCACGGACCCGGCTGGCACCGACACCGACAAACATCTCGACGAAGTCGGAGCCCGAGATGGTGAAGAACGGCACCCCGGCCTCACCGGCGAGTGCCCTGGCCAGCAAGGTCTTACCGGTGCCGGGCGGGCCGTAGAGCATCACTCCCTTGGGAATCTTGGCGCCCATCTGCTGGAAGCGGACCGGTTCGGCGAGGAAATCCTTGATCTCGGCGAGCTCCTCGATTGCCTCGTCGAGGCCGGCCACGTCCGCGAACGTCACCTTGGGCTCGCTACCGGTGAGCCGCCGGGCCTTCGACTTGCCGAACTGCATGACCTTGCCGCCGCCACCCTGGGAGCTCATGTACCAGATGAAAAGACCACCGATGATGAGGAACGGCCCGACGCTGGTGACGAGCAGGAGCCACCACGGGGTGGAGCTGTGGTCGGTGGTGATCTTGGTCTTGCCAGTGGTGAGTGCCGTGACGATCTCGGGGGCGTAGCGGGCGGGATAGCTCACCTTGAAGCGGGTGCCATCTCGTAACTTGCCGGTGACCTCATCGGAGGCGTCCTTGATCGTGGCGGTGGTGACCTGGCCGGCCTTCGCCTTCACGAGGAACTCGTCGAGGCGCAGCTTCTTCGCCTCGGGGCCACCGCCGAGCAGGCTGTTACCCACAACGAGGGCCACCAGTACGACCGCAGCGGCGATCAGCACTGAACGGGGGACCTTCAATCGAGGTCCGGGGAACTTGGAGGGGTTGTTTCGAGGATCCACGAGATCGACGAGGCTACCGGTCGGCTCCGACAACGCGTGCGCCGAAGGTAACCGTGGTGTTGCTAGCCCTGAGGAACCGGCCCCAGGTAGGTGCGGACGTCGGGGAGATTGCGGTACTCCTCATCGAGGTCCAGCCCGTAACCCACGACGAAATCTCCGGGGATCCGAAACCCCTCGTAGCGCAGCGAAAGGTCGTCACGCTGCTGGCCGGAACGCACCAGCAGGGCACAAACCTCCAGGCTCGCCGGTTGGCGCACCGCCAAGTTCTTGCGCAGATACCGCAGGGTCAGGCCGCTGTCGATGATGTCCTCGACGAGCAGCACGTGACGGCCGTGGAGGTCGGTGTCGAGGTCCTTGACGATCCGTACGACGCCGCTCGTACGCGTCGCACTGCCATAGGACGACACCGCCATGAACTCGATCTCAATGGGAAGGTCGAGGTGACGGGCCAGATCGCTGAGGAACACGAACGCGCCCTTGAGCACACCGACCAACACAAGGGGGCGGTCTGTCGCCAAGCCCGAATAGTCGGCAGTGATCCGGGCACCCAGCTCCGCGACCTTTGCCGCGAGCCCTTCCGCGCTGACCACAACCGGGCCGAGATGACCACCGTCGCGTCCGGGTGCACGCGTGATCGCCGATGCTTCTGGCCCATCAGATGGCGACGACATGAAGGCTCCTGGCGGCGAACCGGACAAGGGGCATGTTGCCACGCCCGACCGTTGGAGGAGGAGTTCACCGTCAACGACAGGCCCTGCGCCGCGGTGAGGGGACCGTCAGTCGGAGTACTCGACCCGGAGCCGCATGGCCCGGCGGGCGACACGTCGACCCCCCGAAAGCTCGGTGGCCACAGCCTTTCCTTCGACAACGTCCATGACCCGGTCCATCTCCGCGGCGCTCGGCGCGTAGCCGTCGTGTCCTGCCGCCAGCCAGTGCCGCAAGGCTCGCACCGCGAGCACCCTGGGCGCGACGCGCAGTCCCGCCACGTCGACGGGGTCGACCGCGGCCGCGAGTTCGTCGAGGAACGCGACGTCGCTGCGCACGAGGTCTCCGGTGCGGGCCAACAGCGGCGCCACGTCTCGTCCAGCGATGTCGTCGAGCAACGGCAGCAGTTCGTGACGAACCCGGTTGCGGACGAATCGTGGATCATCGTTGGAGGGGTCCTCGACCGTTGCAACACCCAACGCGTCGCACAGGGCGCGGGTCTCGCGGCGTCGTAGGCGCAGCAGCGGTCGCCGAGGGTCGCCCGGGTCGAGGGCTGCCAGCCCGTCGAGTCCGGTGCCACGCAGCAGGTGCAACAGGATCGTCTCGGCGCGATCGTCAACGGTGTGGCCGGTGCACACGTCGTCGGGTAGGACCCCGTAGCGGGCGGCTCTGGCACGCGACTCCAGGTTGGGGCCGTCGACAACCGCGACGGTTTCAGATCGAAACGCTGCGCCGAAGCGCTCCGCAATTCCCGCTACGACATCTGCCTCGGCGGCGGAACCCGGACGCAGGCCGTGGTCGACGTGCACTGCCGTCACCTCACACCCAGCGGCCACGGCAAGCACGAGCAGCGCGGACGAGTCGGCTCCTCCCGAGACGGCTGCGGTCAACGAAGATCCCGGTGGTGGGAACCGGCATCGACCGAGCAGTTCATCGATCAACATCTGGGCTTGGTCGGTCACCGGGAAACACCTACCGGGACGTTCACCCAGCCGATGCGCGGTGGCATCACGGCGCGGTGATCGCCACCGTCAGGCTCGCAACTTGCCTGCTGTCGGCGCGAGGTCGAGGCGCCGCAGCCAGCTCTGCGGGTCGCGGATCTCGGTCAACGTCGGCAGGTGCTCGGGGGCTTCCCATGCGAGGTCGAGCACCTTTGTTCCAGCCGCTGCCTCGACGGCCTCGATGAAGCGCTCTCCGGCCTCATACTGCTTCATCTTGGCGTCGAGCCCGATGAGCTTCTGCAGCATCCGCATCGCCGGGTTGACCTGGGCACGCCGTTGGTGCAGCACCCGGCTGAAGCGTTCGGCGCTCGGGATCTCGGCCGCGCCTGCACGGTCCATGGTGACGTCTCCGTGTCCTTCGAGCAGGCTCATGAGGCCGCTCAGGTGCTCGAGCGCGTCACGCTGTTCGGGTGAGGCGAACACCGCCGCGAGACCGCCATCGTCGAGCGGGTTGTGTCCGGCTCGGAGCTGTTCGGCCGCGCGGGTGAGGCTCTTGAACAGACGGGCAGGGTCCGGGTCGAGGCCACTCAGGGTGATGTCGACGAGACCCAGGAAGTGTTCGCGCATCCAAGGGATGCCCGTGAACTGCGCCCGGTGGGTGACCTCGTGCAACGCCAGCCAAAGCCGGAACTCTTCGGGCGGGAACGCGAAGCGCCGTTCGAGCGCCAGGATGTTGGGGCCGACGAAATAGACGATGTCCTGGTCTTCGGGGTCTTCGTCCTCGATGACCAACAGGTCGTACTGGCCGAGCACCCGGGTCGACATCCAGCCCAGGAGCGCGCCGATTTCGGCACCGGCGATGCCACGGGCGACCGGGGCGAAAGGGCCTACCGCCATGCGGTCGCCGAGGCGCTCGGTCAACGGGCGCAGCAGACGCTGGAACGATGCCAGGTTCGCAGTGATC
>JBDTAU010000038.1:0-14379 GCA_039924465.1 Dermatophilaceae bacterium | reverse complement strand
GTCGTCCCGGCCGCACGATTCAGGCGCCCCGAGCCCGCACCTGGTCCTCGACCGCACCGAGAGCCACCGAGACGGCCCCGGCATCGGTCCCACCGCCCTGGGCGATGTCATCCTTGCCGCCGCCGCCGCCGAGGGCGCCCGCGGCCGTCTTGACGAAGGCGCCCGCCTTGAGCCCGGCCGCGCGGCCGCGCTCGTTGGTGGCCACGATCGCGATCGGGCGGCCATTCAGGACCGAAGCCATCGACACGAGCGCAGGCCGGTCATTGCCGAGCCGGTGGCGCACGTCGAGGACGAGAGCCCGCAGGTCGTCCGCCCCGACCCCGTCGCCGGCGTCGTGGCTGACGAAGGTGACCCCGCCGATGTCGCGGGCGGAGGCGACCAGGGCGGCAGCCGCCCCGAGGACCTTGGCCTGCTTGACGGCAGCGATCTCCTTCTCCGCGTCCTTGAGCCGGGTGAGGATGCTCGCGATGCGATCCGGCAAGTCGTCGGTGCGCACCTTGAGGACGTCAGTCAGCTGCCCCACGATGGCGGCTTCGCGGGCGAGGTGGGTGTAGGCATCGGTGCCCACGAGCGCCTCGACGCGGCGCACTCCCGAGCCGATCGACGCTTCCCCGAGCAACTTGACGACGCCGAGTTGCCCGACCCGCAGGGCATGGGTGCCGCCGCAGAGCTCACGCGACCACTCACCGATCGAGACGACCCGGACCCGGTCGCCGTACTTCTCGCCGAAGAGTGCCATCGCCCCCATCTTGCGGGCCTGATCCAGCGGCATGACGTCGGCGGTCACGGCGAGGTCATCGAGCAGCACGGCGTTGACCTTGCCCTCGATGTCTGCCATCGCCGAGCGCGGCACGGCGTGCTGCGCCTTGAAGTCGAAGCGCAGGCGGCCCGGGGAGTTCTCGGATCCGGCCTGGGTCGCGGTCTCTCCGAGTGCCTCACGCAGGGCCTGGTGGACCAGGTGGGTCGCGGTGTGGGCACGGGAGATGGACCGTCGCCGGGCCACGTCGACCTGCGCCTCGGCGCTCTCGCCGGTGCTCACCTCGCCCTCGAGCACGGTGGCCCGGTGCACGATTAGGCCGGTGATCGGCTTCTGGACGTCGCTCACCTCGACGAGGGCACCGCCCTCGAGCCGGATCCGACCATGGTCTGCGAGTTGTCCGCCGGCCTCGGCGTAGAGCGGGGTGCGATCGAGCACGAGCTCGATGTCATCGCCGGGCTCGGCCCGCAGGACGACCTCGCCGTCGCGGATCACCCCGCGGACCCGACTCTCGGACACGACCTCGTCGTAGCCGGTGAACTCCACGTCACGGCCGATCTCGTCGGCGATCAGGCGGTAGACGTGGGTGTCGCCGTGAGCGCTCTTCTTGGACCTGGCATCCGCCTTGGCGCGGTCCCGCTGTTGGGCCATCAGCCGCCGGAAGCCGGGTTCGTCGACCTGCACCCCCTGCTCGGCGGCCATCTCGAGGGTGAGGTCGATCGGGAAGCCATAGGTGTCGTGCAGTGCGAAGGCCTCGTTGCCCGACAGGCTCGTGCCACCGGACTCCTTGACCCCGGCCACGGCCGTGTCCAGACGGGTCGTCCCGGACGCGAGGGTGCGCCGGAAGGCCTCCTCCTCCGCGTACGCGATCTGACTGATCCGGGTGAAGTCGGTGCGCAGCTCAGGGTAGGACTGGCTCATCCGCTCCATGCTGACCGGGAGCAGGTGCGGCAGCGACGGCTCGTCGACACCGAGCAGACGCATCGCGCGGACCGCCCGGCGCAGCATCCGCCGGAGCACGTAGCCGCGGCCCTCGTTGCCCGGGGTGACCCCGTCGCCGATGAGCATGAGGGAGGTCCGGACGTGGTCCGCGACGACGCGCAACCGCACGTCGTCCGGGTGGCTCTCGGCGGCGATGTGGCTGGGGTTGGCGCCGTAGATCTTGCCCGCCATGTCGGCGGCCTTGTCCAGGACGGGGAAGACCTCATCGATCTCATAGAGGTTGTCCACGCCCTGCAGGACGCTCGCGACCCGCTCGAGGCCCATCCCGGTGTCCACGTTGCGCGCCGGCAACTCCCCCGCGATGTCGAAGTCGACCTTGCTGCGCACGGCGCTCAGTTCGTACTGCATGAAGACGAGGTTCCAGATCTCCATGAAGCGGTCCTCGTCGACCGCCGGGCCACCGTCCCGCCCGTACTCGGGGCCGCGGTCGATGAAGATCTCACTGCAGGGGCCGCCGGGGCCGGGAATGCCCATGTGCCAGTAGTTGTCGGCCTTGCCGCGGCGCACGATCCGCTCGCGAGGGATGTCGGTCAGCTCGAGCCAGAGGGCGGCCGCCTCGTCGTCGTCCTCGTAGACGGTCGCCCACAACTTCTCGGGGTCCAGGCCGTAGCCTCCCCCCGGCTGGGAGGTCGTCAGCAACTCCCACGCGTAGGAGATGGCGCCCTCCTTGAAGTAGTCACCGAACGAGAAGTTGCCGTTCATCTGGAAGAAGGTCCCGTGCCGACTCGTCTTGCCGACCTCCTCCAGATCAGGGGTGCGCACGCACTTCTGCACCGACGTCGCCCGCTTCCACTTAGGCGTCTCCTGCCCGACGAAGTAGGGAACGAAGGGCACCATCCCGGCCGCGACGAACAACAGGTTGGGGTCGTTGAAGGGCAGCGGTGCGCTGGGCACGACGGTGTGGCCCCGGCTCTCGAAGAAGGTGAGCCAACGACGCCTGATCTCGGCCGTTTCCATCAGTGTTTTCAGTCCTCGCGTTCGGTGCAGATGGGGCGCTGCGGGCAGCGCGCAGCAGCGCCAACCCAATGGTCCAGCCTAGCCGACGCGCGCGCGGCACCCGGCACCCGTCGCGCCGTGCCGGAGAACGCCGTATGCCGCTGGGCCGACGTCGGAGCGACTCTGGCCCACCGGCATACAGACGTCTCAATGGATGGTGCGACGTTCGGTGATCAGGCGGTCTCCTGGACCTCGACCGCGAGCACGTCGCGCACCTCCGGGAAGTGGCAGGCCTGCAGGTGGACTCCGGTGTCGTGCATGCCGAGAGCGCCGACGGTGGCCGTCGACGGGATCAACGGAGGCTCCTGGGTCGCGCAGATCTCCTGCGCCTTCCAGCACCGGGTCCGGAAGCGGCAGCCGCTCGGGGGGTCGATCGGGCTCGGCACATCGCCGACGAGTCGGATCCGTTCCGGTCGGATCTTGCCTCGGGCGACATCGATGTCAGGGGCTGCCGACAGCAGGGCCTGGGTGTAGGGATGCTCGGCCGCACCGTAGATCTGCTCCTTGTCGCCGTACTCGACGATCTTACCGAGGTACATCACGGCGACCTGATCGCAGAAGTGGTGCACGATGCCGAGGTCGTGGGCCACGAAGACGAAGGCGAGACCGAGCTCGTTGCGCAGCGAGCCGAGCAGGTTCATCACCTGAGCCTGGATCGACACGTCGAGGGCGGACACCGGCTCGTCGGCCACGATGAGTTTGGGCTCCACGGCGAGGGCGCGGGCGATCCCGATCCGCTGCCGTTGTCCACCCGAGAACTCCGACGGGTAACGGTTGATGTGTTCCGGGTTGAGGCCGACGAGCTCGAGCAACTCCTGCACCCGGGCCTTCTCCTTGCCCTTGTGCAGGCCGTGCACGTGCAGGGGGGTCGAGAGGATCGCGCCGATCGTGTGGCGAGGGTTGAGCGAGCTGTAGGGGTCTTGGAACACCATTTGGATGTCGCGACGGATCGGCCGCAGCTCCGTCTCCTTGAGGTTGGTGATGTCCCTCCCCTCGAAGTGGATGGTTCCGGACGTCGGGGTGTCAAGACGGGTGATCAGGCGCGCGGTGGTCGACTTGCCGCAGCCCGACTCCCCCACCAGGCCCAGGGTCTCGCCCGCCTTGACGCTGAAACTCAACCCGTCGACAGCCTGGACGGTCGCCTTGGTGACCCTGAGGCCCTTGATCTCTCGGAACGGGAAGTGACGGACGAGGTCGGTGACCTCGAGCAGTGGTTCGCTCATCGGGTGCCCTCATCCTCCTGCAGCGTTTTCACCGGATCCTCGAGGTGGCACCGGATCTGGCGGTTGGCCATGCCCGGAGCTGCTCGCCACTCGGGCACGATCGTCCAGCAGGGCTCGCCCACCTGGTCCATGAAGTCGCAGCGTGGGTGGAACGAGCAGCCTGAAGGCAGGCTCAGCAGGCTCGGAGGGGCCCCCCGGATCGCCTTCAGCTCGTCGGTGACGTTGCTCGTCGACGGCACTGACTGGAGCAGTCCATAGGTGTAGGGGTGCGCCGGCTGGGACAGGACCTCCTTGGCGGCCCCCCGCTCCACCCCGCGGCCGCCGTACATGACGAGGATGTCGTCGGCGACCTCGGCCACGACAGCGAGGTCGTGGGTGATCAGGATCACGGCTGAGCCGAACTCGCGCTGCATGTCCTTGATCAGGTCGATGATCTGGGCCTGGACGGTCACGTCCAGTGCGGTCGTCGGCTCGTCGGCGATGAGCAGTTTCGGGTCGTTCACGAGCCCGAGCGCGATCATGGCGCGCTGACGCATGCCGCCGGAGAACTCGTGCGGGAACTGCAACGCGCGACGTTCCGGTGTAGGGATTCCGACCAGGTCCAGCATCTCGACCGCACGCTTGTTGGCGACCGACTTGGAGACCTTGTGGTGCGCGCGGTAGGCCTCGGCGATCTGAGCACCCACCTTGTAGAAGGGGTGCAGCGAGCTCTGCGGGTCCTGGAAGACCATCGCGACCTTGGTGCTGCGGATCTTCTGGAACTCGGCTCGGGACGCACCCACCAGTTCCTGCCCGTCGAGCTTGATGCTGCCGGTGATCGTGCTGCGTTTGGGGTTGTGCAGTCCGAGCACGGCCATGCTCGAGACGGACTTCCCGGAGCCGGACTCACCGACGATGGCGAGGGTGCGGCCGAGTCGGGCCTCGTAGGACAGGGTGGTGACGGCCTTGACCTCACCCTCCTCCGTGGGGAAGGAAACAGTGAGGTCCTTGACCGCGAGGACCACGTCCCCAGCCCCCTGGGCCGGGCCGTCCTGGGTCGGGATGGTGTCGTGCGTGGACACGTCGGTCGTGGTCACGTGAGCCTCACTCGTGGGTCGATGAACGAATACACCACGTCGACGATGAGGTTCATCGTCACGACGAGTACGGCGGTGACCAGGACGGTGCCCATGATGATCGGCAGGTCATCTCGCCCGAGCGCGTCGAGCGACAATTTGCCGATGCCGTCGATCTCGAAGATCCGCTCGGTGACCAGGGTCCCGGACAACAGGGCCGCGATGTCGAGGCCGAGGATCGTCACGATCGGGCTGAGCGCGGCGCGCAGGGCATGTTTGCCGATGACCTTGGTCTCACTGATGCCCTTCGAGCGGGCCGTCCGGACGTAGTCCATCGACAGCGTCTCGATCATCGAGTTTCGGGTGTAGCGGGTGTAGCCCGTGGAGGTCACCAGACCGAGGATGATCCAGGGGGCGATCAGCCCGGGTAAGAAGTTGAGGACGCCGTCCGACATCGAGCGCGCCTGGGGTAGGAAGGCGTTGAACCGAGTCATGTACAGCGCGAAGATCAGCGCGACGACGTAGTAGGGAATGGCACCGAACACCTGCGAGCCACCGATGAGCAGCCGGTCCATCGGGGTGCCGCGCACGTTGGCGGCGATCACGCCGATCCCGACGCCGACGATGAGCACCACGACGATGACGCCTGCGGTCAGCAGCACGGTCGCCGGGAAGCGGGTGAAGATCTCCTCGGTCACCGGTCGGTTGGTCAGGAACGACATCCCGAGGCAGGGAGCACTGCAATGGATCTGCTCGCCGGCGAACGTGAAGTCGCGGCCGACGAACAGCCCGGTGAAGTACTCACTGAACTGGATCGGCAGGGAACGGTCCAGGCCGAGGTTGGCCCGGATCCCCGCCAGTCGCTCTGCGGTGCACCGCTGTTCGGGGCACATCGCCTGCGCCGGGTCGGCCGGCCCTGCGAAGAAGAGCAGGAACGCGGCAATCAGGGTGGCCATCAGCACGGTGAACGCCAACCCGATGCGCCGAAGGATGTACGTCAGCACTGGATCCCTTCCAAATGGACTGGTGGGGGCACGAACTCACGTCCGTACCCCCACCACGATGAGGGTCACTAACCGCCCGGAGGCGGCCGGAGACCTCTTACTGGTCGATCCAGATCTGCGTCATCACGGGGTTGCCGTGGTTGGGGTCGTTGACCACGTTCTTGACCTTCTTGCCGAAGACGAAGTTGGCCTTGTCGTACTGGTACGGGATCGCCGGCAGGAACTTTTCGAAGAGCATCTTGTCGAACTTGCCCCACTCCGGTCCCTGCTCCTCGATCGACAGCGCCTGGATGCGGGCGATCTCGGCGTCGATCGACTTGTCCGCCAGGTTGCCCCAGCCCGTGCCACCCTGCGAGAGCGCCACCGAAGCGACCATGGGCGGGAAGATCGAGTCGGCAGCTGGCAAGTCGAAGCACCAGCCGGCCGGGCTCTGCAGCATGTTGGTAGGCGCGTCGAGCTTACCGGCCAGCGTGCGGCGTTCCTTGTTCGGGACACCCTTGTCGGTGACCTTGAAGCCGGCCTTCTCGAGCGCCTGCTTGCGGACCTCGTTGGTCTTCTGGGCGATGTCCGAGTCGTTGGTGTAGTAGTAGATGAGCTCGAAGTTCTCCTTGCCCGCGGCCTTGAGCATCTCCTTGGCCTTGGCCGGGTCACCGTCACCGGTGCCGTCGAAGCCGTCGACGCCCTTGTAGTCGACCCAGCCCGGGATCTGCGGCGGGATGAAGGTCGTGCCCGGCGTGTACGAGTGGGTGGACTGCCCACCCGCCTTGCGCAGCGAGTCGAACGGGTAGGCGACCGCGACGGCCTTGCGGACCTCGAGCGGGATCTTGTTGACGTCCATGTTGATGGTGAACACGCACGAGGACGGTCCCTCGACGAACTGGTCCTTGTTGGGGCCCTCGACCTGTGCGGCGAGCGACGAGTCGAGCGGGCTCCAGTTCATCGACGTGGCGTCGACACCGTTGCTGGCCAGGATCGAGGTCTGGGCCTTGACGTCCGAGACCCCGAACTTGAAGTCGTAGCCATCGAGGTACGCGTTGCGAGCCGGGTCCGTGTTGGGGTCCCACTGGTCGTTGCGGACCAAGGTCAGCTCGGAGCCGGGCGTGTACTTGTCGAACTTGTACGGGCCGGTGGCGAGCGGGTGCAGGGTGTAGTTCTTCTTGGTGTCCTTCGCCTCGGGGATCGGCGAGAACTGGGGGTAGGCCGCGAAGTAGGGCAGCGACTCGAAGCGCTTCTCGAGGTGGATGACGACGGTCTTGTCGTCGGTGGCCTCGACACCCTTCCAGTTCTTGTCACCGGCGAAGGGTCCGAGGTAGTCGGCACCACCCTTGAAGAAGTCACGCTGGTAGGTGGGGGCGTCGGCAGCGAGGTCCTTGTCGAAGGAGCGCTTGATCGCGTAGACGACGTCCGCAGCGGTGACGGGGGCGCCGTCCTCGTACTTGATGCCGTCCTTGAGGGTGAACGTCCAGGTCAGGCCGTCCTCGGAGACCTTGCCGAGGTCGGTCGCGAGGTCCGGCACGAGGACGGACTTGCCGTCGCGGAAGGCATAGGACGTCAGCGTCCGGTGGGTGATGCCGAGGATCGCGATCGTGTCGACGTAGTACTGGTCGCTCGGGTCGAAGTTGGCGGGGGTCGACTCGTACGGGACGGTCAGGATGCCGCCCTTCTTGGCACCGGGCACCTCGGGCGCCGGGCCCTTCGCGTCGGGCATGAGGCCGGAGGTGGCCCCCTCGACCTTGGTGTCGCCACCAGTCTGGCCGGGCGTCGACGGCTGATTGGGCGTCGGCGCGCCGCAGGCTGCGACGAATCCGAGGGATGCTACCGCTCCCACGGTCAGGACTTTGGTCCAGCGCATGTGTGTTGCTCCTTGTTGTCGCGTTGTCCCGGCTCTTTGCCGGGGACAGTCAATCCGATACCGGGTTCGGCTATCGGCGAGTACTGGGGTCGAAGGCGTCCCGGATCGAGTCCCCGAGCAGGCTGAGAGCCAGCACGAGGAGCGAGATGCCGATGACGGGCGGCCAGAGCCACAGTGGGTAGCTCTGGAACGAGTTCTGGGCGTCCGCGATGGTGCGGCCCCAAGAGGCGGTGGGCTCGACGAGCCCGGCTCCGAGGAAGCTCAAAGTGGCTTCGGCGGTGATGTAGGCCGGCACCGCGATCGAGGCTGAGACGATGATCGGGCCGACGAGGTTGGGCAGGATCTCCTTGAAGAGGATCTGGCGGGTCGGCACACCGATCGCCCGAGCCGCCTGCACGAACTCCCGCTCGCGCAGGCCGACGACCTCACCTCGCACGAGCCGGGCCAAGCCCATCCAGCCAAAGAGGACGAGGATGACGATGATCAGCCAGAACCTGATGTCTGACGTCTCTTGAGCGGAGAGCGACCCGCGCTCACCGAACCGCAGCTCCACGATCGGCACCGTGGCGACGACGAGGAGCAGCAGCGGCAGGCTGAGGAAGAAGTCGATGAGCCACGTGATGACGCGATCGACGATTCCGCCGAGGTACCCAGCGAGCAGGCCCATGGTCACACCGATGATGGTCGACAGCCCCGCCGCGACGAAGCCGATGACGAGGGAGGGCCGGGCGCCGACCGCCCAGCGCGCGAACAGATCACGCCCCACACCCTTCTCGACACCGAGCCAGTGTGCGGAACTCATGCCCCCGTAGGGGAACCCGTTGAGGTCCACCAGGACGGAGTGGATCGTGTAGGGGTCAGCCTTCGCCCCCGTGGTGGGGTCGACCGCCTGAAGGCTGTAGAGGAAGGGCGCGAAGATCGCCACGAGGATGAAGAAGAGGATGATGATCGAGCACACGACCGCGACCTTGTCCTTCTTGAGGCGGTCCCACGCGACCTGGCCCGGGGAGCGCCCGGTCCGGACGTCGTTAACGGTCGGCGCGCTGTCAGTGGGGAGGGGATTGACTTCCTGCTTCTCCAGGTCCGTCGGTGCGCCGGGCAATGTGCTCAACGGGTTCCCTTCCTCGTCGTAGGGCTCTGTGCTCGAGTGATCAACCGTGACCGGTCGACCCATCCCACCTGCCGAGCCGGGTGTAAATCCTCGGTCCATCCAGTGGGACGACGCCACAATGCCACACGCCAGGGCCCGAAAGCAGTCTGAGGCACGCCGCGATGACAAATTGTTACCGTGGAGTTGCCGGGGAGTTGCCGCGAAGTTGCCACAGCGACGCCTAACTGGAGTCCCTGCCGAGGCGGCCCTTGAGCCATTCCCAGCGGGGCCGGAGGCGCTCCTCGAAGCCACGATCGGTGGGTCGGTAGTAGTCGGTGCCCTCTGCCAGGTCATCGGGCAGATACTGTTGCGCTGCAACTCCATCAGGCTCGTCATGGGCGTAGACGTAGCCGTCGCCGTGGCCCAGACGAGCGGCTCCGGCGTAGCCGCTGCCACGCAGGTGGGGTGGCACCGGTCCGCCCTTGCCTGCCCGGACATCGGCGATTGCGGCGTTGATGCCGTTGTAGGCCGCGTTGGACTTCGGGGCCAGCGCGTTGTGCACGACCGACTGGGCCAGGATGATGCGGGCCTCGGGCATCCCGATCTGCGCCACGGCGTGCATCGCCGCAACGGCCGTCTGCAGCGCCGTTGGGTCGGCCATGCCGATGTCCTCGCTGGCCGCGATGACGATGCGCCGGGCGATGAAGCGGGGGTCCTCCCCTGCCTCGAGCATCCGGGCCAGATAGTGCAGCGCGGCGTCGACGTCGCTGCCCCGCATCGACTTGATGAGCGCGCTCGCCACGTCGTAGTGCTGGTCGCCCGTGCGGTCGTAGCGCACCGCGGCGTGCGCCACCGCCTGCTCCACGTGGGACAGGCTGATCGGCACGGCCTCCGCGCTGTCCCGCCCGGCCGGCTCGGCGTCGAGCGCGACTCCCGCCGCCGCTTCCAAGGAGGTCAGGGCCCGGCGGGCGTCGCCGCCGCTGACCCGCACGAGGTGGTCGGCCGCGTCCTCCTCGAGGGTGTGCGCACCACCGAAGCCACGCTCGTCCACGAGGGCACTACCGATCACGGCGCGGATCTCACTGTCGGACAACGAGGTCAGCGTGACGAGCACCGAACGGGAGAGCAACGGGGCGATGATGCTGAACGAGGGGTTCTCGGTCGTCGCCGCAACGAGGATGACGGTGCGATTCTCCACCCCGGGCAGCAGCGCATCCTGCTGAGCCTTGGTGAAGCGGTGGATCTCGTCGAGGAAGAGCACCGTCGCTCGCCCGTAGAGGTCGCGCTCACGACTGGCTGCCTCCATCACGGACCGCACGTCCTTGACCCCCGCGGTGACGGCCGACAACTCGACGAAGCGGCGGTCGGCACTCGTCGCCACCAGGTGGGCCAGGGTCGTCTTGCCCGTCCCGGGAGGGCCCCAGATGATCGCGGACAAGGGGCCGGCTGCGCCACCCGATCCCTCGATGAGTCGCCGCAACGGGCTCCCGGTCCGCAGGACGGAGGACTGTCCGCGCACCTCGTCGAGGGTGCGCGGGCGCATCCGCACCGCGAGGGGCATGGCGCCGGCACTCGCCGGTTGAGACTGGCGCTGCGCCTGGCCGGCGGCGCCGAACAAGTCGTCGGGCATCACTGTGGAAGGCTATCGGTCGTGCTACAACGACAGCCCCATGACCAGTCCGCATCGCCAGTGGCGAAGCGGACCATCCTCGCCCGCCTCGGCGCCGCCGTTGGCCGGCATCCGAGGACCTGGGTCATCGCGTGGCTCCTCGCAGCCGTTGTCGCCTTCGCGGTGGCCATCGGTGGGGTGACCGGTGAGTCGCTCTTCAACCGGTTGCACTCAGGGGAGCCGACGGTCTCGGGCCAGTCCCAGGACGCCCGCGACATCATCGAGGCCGCTGAGCCCAGCCTGACCAACGTCATGCTCCAGGTCGAGAACGCACCGCTCGATGACCCGCAGGCGGTGGCGGCAGCCGCCGCCAGGACCGCGGCCTTGATGACGATCCCCGGGGTCGACTCCGTCCAGTCCCCTCTGCTCGCCCCCGGAGGCCTCACCGATCCATCGGTGGCACCGCTCCTCGCCGGTGGCACCCCGCAAGCCGGCCGCTTCCTCACCGTCGTCAACTTCGACGCCGGTCTGTCCAAGAGCGAGCAGTCCGCAGCGGATGCGGCAGTGGCCACCGGCTTCGACACGGTGGTTGCTACCCTGCCAGGGGCCACGAGCAGTGTCGGCAGCTTCGCCCACGTGCTCACGGCGATCACCGGCACGATCGAGCGAGACCTGCTCCGCGGTGAGGGCATCGCCCTGCCACTCACCTTCATCGTCATGTTCTTCGTCTTCGGTGGCTTCGTCGCTGCCGGCATGCCGATCGTCGGAGCCGTCGTGGCGATCGCGGGCGCCCTCCTGTCTCTCTTCGGCTTCTCCCACGTCATCGATCTCGACGCCACCGTGGTCAACATCGTCACCCTGCTGGGGCTCGGGCTCTCGATCGACTACGGACTGCTCACCGTCAGCCGCTTCCGGGAGGAGCTCGCGGCCGTCCGCCAGCACCGGGGGCCGACCCGGGAGGAGGCGATCGCGGCGGCCGAGCGGACCGTTGCCACGGCCGGGCGAACCGTGCTCTTCTCCGGTCTCACCGTCGCCATCGCGCTGTCCGGGCTGATGGTCTTCGAGGCCGAGGTGATGAAGGCCATCGGCCTGGCCGGGGTCAGCGTCGTGCTCGTCGCGATGGTCGTCGCCATCACCCTGGTGCCGGCACTCGCAGTCCTGGGCGCCCGACCCCTCTCCCGCAAGGCGTCCGAGTCGACGTCCGACACAGGCTTCTTCTCCCGTCTCGCGGTGGGCGTGCAACGTCGACCGATCGCGGTCCTCGTGGCCTGCGTCGCCGTCCTGGCCACCCTGGCCATCCCCACCTTCAACATGAAGCTGACCTCCTCGGGCACCGAACTGCTCCCGGTCTCGGCCCCGCAGCGGATCTTCTTCGACACCCTGCGGACCGATTACCCCGCCCTGTCATCGCCTGAGGTGTCGGTCGTGGCGGAGACGACCGAACCGACCGCAGCCAAGCAGTGGTTCGCGCGATACCAGACCGAGCCCGGTGTCGAATCGGTGGCGGTGCGACCGATCGGTGACGGCCACCAACTCGTCAGCATCCGGGTGGCCGGACCTCCGACCTCGGACGACGCGCAGGACCTCGTGACCCGGATCAGGGGGGACACCGCTCCCTTCCCCACCCTGACCACCGGCCAGGCAGCCGGGCAGATGGACTTCCTGGCGTCGATGGCCCATGGCGCACCGTATGCCGCGGGCCTGGTCGCGCTCGGCACGTTCCTGCTGCTGTTCCTCATGACCGGGTCGATCGTCATCCCGATCAAGGCCCTGCTGCTCAACGTGATCTCGTTGGGCGCGGCACTGGGGGTGGTCGTGTGGATCTTCCAGAACGGTCACCTCTCCGGCCTGCTCAACTTCTCGGGAGTGGGGGCCATCGAATCGATGGTGCCCTTCCTCGTCCTCGCGTTCGGCTTCGGTCTCTCGATGGACTACGAAGTCTTCCTCCTGTCCCGCATCACCGAGGAGTACCGCAGCGGTCACGACAACGACCGGGCCGTCTCGCTCGGTCTGCAACGCACCGGCAAGATCATCACGTCGGCGGCCCTGCTGATCATCATCGTCTTCGCCGGCTTCATCGCCGGCGACATCCTCATCATCAAGGAGATGGGGCTGGCCCTGGTCGCGGCCGTGGCCATCGACGCCACCATCGTGCGGATGCTGCTGGTCCCGGCGACGATGACCCTGCTCGGACGCTGGAACTGGTGGGCCCCCGCTCCCCTGCGTCGCTTCCACGACCGCTTCGGCATCACGGAGTAGCACCCGGGCTGCGCCGCCGCCGTATGCCGTCGCGCGGACTCAGCTCGGCGGCATACGGCCCCGATGTCCTTGGCTACCAGCGCAATTCGTGGATGGCATCACTGCCAGGGATGCCCGGATGTCACTCGCGCCCGGTCAGCAGTCGACTCCGCTCAGGCGTCCGCGTCCGGCCGCGCGTCGACGCCGGCCTCCTTGCGCTGCTCCGGCGTGATCGGCGCCGGCGCGGCCGTCAGCGGGTCGTAGCCGCCACCTGACTTCGGGAAGGCGATGACGTCGCGGATCGAGTCCGTCCCGGCCAGGAGCGAGACGATGCGGTCCCAGCCGAAGGCGATCCCGCCGTGCGGGGGCGCGCCGAAGGCGAAGGCCTCGAGGAGGAAGCCGAACTTCTCTTGGGCCTCCTCCTCGGAGATGCCCATGACCTTGAAGACGCGCTCCTGCATGTCGCGACGGTGGATACGGATCGAGCCGCCACCGATCTCGTTGCCGTTGCACACCATGTCGTAGGCATAGGCGAGGGCCGACCCGGGGTCGGTGTCGAAGGTGTCCTCGAACTCCTTCTTCGGTGACGTGAACGCGTGGTGCACCGCCGTCCAGGCGCTGTGCCCCAGAGCGACGTCGCCTGAGGCGGTCGCCTCGGCAGCGGACTCGAACAGGGGCGCGTCCAGCACCCAGAGGAAGCTCCAGGCCTCCTGGTCGATCAGGTCGCAGCGCGCTCCGATCTCGAGGCGCGCGGCACCGAGCAGGGAGCGGGAGGCCTTGGTCGCGCCGGCGGCGAAGAAGATGCAGTCCCCCGGTGTGGCACCGACGTGCTCGGCGAGGCCGGCCCTCTCGACCTCGGTGAGGTTCTTGGCGACCGGACCACTGAGTTCGCCGTCCGCCTGCACGAGGACGTAGGCCAATCCCCTGGCGCCACGCTGCTTGGCCCAGTCCTGCCACGCGTCGAGTTGCTTGCGCGGCTGGCTCGCTCCGCCGGGCATGACGACGGCGCCGACGTACGGTGCCTGGAACACCCGAAAGGTCGTGTCCGCGAAGTAGTCGGTGCACTCGACGAGCTCCTGGCCGAAGCGCAGGTCGGGCTTGTCCGAGCCGTAGCGGGACATCGCGTCGTGGTAGGTCAGCTGCAGGAAGGGCCCCGTCAACTCGACGCCGATGAGCTGCCAGATCTCCTTGACGATCGCCTCACCGAGCTCGATGATGTCGGCTTGCTCGACGAAGGACATCTCGATGTCGAGCTGGGTGAACTCGGGCTGCCGGTCTGCGCGGAAGTCCTCGTCGCGGTAGCACCGGGCGATCTGGTAGTAGCGCTCCATGCCGGCCACCATGAGCAGCTGCTTGAACAACTGCGGGCTCTGCGGCAGGGCATACCAGGAGCCGGGTGCGAGGCGGGCGGGCACGAGGAAGTCGCGGGCCCCCTCCGGCGTCGACCGGGTCAGCGTCGGGGTCTCGATCTCGACGAAGTCGCGGTCACCGAGCACCCGGCGCGCCGCCGCGCTCACCTTCGAGCGGAGCCGGATCGCGTGACCGGCCGACTG
>JBDTAU010000037.1:0-2648 GCA_039924465.1 Dermatophilaceae bacterium | reverse complement strand
TCGGCGTGGGCGCCGACCTCGAGGTGGCCACGCTCTACTGGGCCTACGCGGCGGGGGTCTTCCCGATGGGGATCGGTGCCCATGGCTCGGAACCCATCGGGTGGTGGTCGCCTGACCCGCGAGGGATCCTGCGACTCGGTGACCTCAAGGTGAGTCGCTCCCTGCGCAAGTCCTTGTCCCACTTCGAGGTCCGGGTCGACACCGCCTTCGAGGAGGTGGTCCACGGCTGCGCCGACCCCGAGCGGGTCGGACGCTGGATCACACCGGCGATCCAGACCGCCTACACCGCCCTGCACCAGAGCGGGTGGGCCCACTCCGTCGAGACGTGGCGAGGCGGGCGGCTCGTCGGGGGCCTCTACGGCGTGGCCATCGGCGGACTCTTCGCAGGGGAGTCGATGTTCCACCGGGTGCCGGATGCGTCCAAGGCTGCGCTGGTGGCGCTGCACGAGTTGCTTGCCGCCGACGGCGATGACCGCCGGCTGGTCGACGTCCAGTGGCGCACCGAGCACCTGGCACGTCTGGGCGTCAGCGAGGTGCCTCGCGAGGAGTATCTCGGCCTGCTCGCCCGGGCCCTCCGGGCGCCGTTGCCCCGACCGTGGGCCTGAGCAGCTCCACGAGATAGGCGGTGTGCGAGTCCTCGGGACGGGCCTCGACGAAACGGTGCCCCCGCATCCGGCACCAGGCCGGGATGTCATGGGCCGCTGCCGGGTCGGTCGCGAGGACGCGCACCCGGAGCACCTCCGGGCGCTCCTGCACCAGACGGGCGAGGTTGATCACCGGCAGTGGGCACCGCAGGCCGCGGGCATCGAGGAGTGCCTCGCCGATCGGCTCGACCTCGGTCACAGGTCAGTCACCCCCAGGCTGGCGCGCACCCGAGCCACGGTGGGGGCGATGGCGGCGCAGAAGTCGTGCACATCGCTCGGCAGGGCCGGCGCCACGGCGGGCAGCGGGAGCGTGACCCGCAGGTTGCCGTGGGTCAGCACGCCCATGGCGGCGAGGACGTGGCTCGGCGCGAGGGTGCTGGAGGTGCACGCCGAGCCGGACGCGACCGCGAAGCCCTGCCGGTCGAAGTCGTGCACGAGGACCTCCCCGTCGACGAAGAGACTGGAAAAGGTGCACACGTGCGGGAGTCGGTCCTGCGGGGCGCCCACGACCTGGGTGTCCGGGACCGCCCCGGCGGCGACACGGATCTCATCGATGCACTCACGAGCGCCCGCCGCGTCAGCGACTCTCGTGGCCGCCACCTGCTGCCAGGCCTCGGCCGCGGCCAACGCCAACGGCACCCACGGCCCGACGTCAGACCGTCCGTGCTCCACGTCCGCGCGAGCACCACCCCAGTGCCAGCGCACCCCCTCACGCACGACCAGCACCCCGAGCGGGGGACCACCCCACGACTGCGCGTCGCCGACCAGGACGTCCCACGCCGCCGGGACCTCATCACGGCCCAGCGACGAGGTCGCGTCCACCAGCAGGGGTATGCCGCTCTCCCGGGTCCGCGCGTGGGCCGCCACCAGGGGCTGGCGGGTCCCGACCTCGCTGTTCGCGTGTTGCAGCGCGGCAGCCACCGTGCCGGGGAGGGCCACGGCGTGCGCCCAGGCCTCGAGGTCAACGGCGCCGAGCTCATCGACTCGCACCTCATCGAAGTGGTCCGGGTCACCCGACCGGGCGGCGCGCGCACGACCGGGGACGAGGATCGCGGAGTGCTCCACCGCGGAGGCCACCACTCGTGCGCCACGACGCTGCGCGGCATACGTCAGCCCGTCGAGCGCCCTCGTCAGTGCGGCGGGACCGCTCGGCAGGAAACTCACCTCCGGGGGGCGCGCCCCCAGCCCGGCGGCGATGACCTGGCGGGCGGTGTCAACGAGGGCGCGGGCCCGTCGACCCTCGGCGTACAGCCTGGCCGGGTCGGCCCAACCGGCCTCGAGAGCAGCGATCAGGGTTTGGCGGGCGGTCGGGTGCAGCGGTCCCGCGGCGGCGTCGAACAGTCGCCGGCGCGACCCTGCGGGGCGGTCGAGCCCCGTGTTGCCCGAATCGTGATCAGCCACGCTGCAACGTTATCGGCCCCCTTGCCTGCCAGCGGGGAAGAGGGACGGTAGGGTTCGCGTGTGGGCACGCTGTGCCCTGCTGTGGAAGCACGATGCAGAAGTGAACGCTCGGTGATGTGAGTGCGAATCTCATCTCACTCGTAACGAAAGGTGCACCTTGTGCCTGAGCACGATGACACCCGCGCGGTGACGGCGCGGAGTCGGCGTACCCGCACGGCAGGACTGGTTGCGGTGAGCATGTTGGCGCTGACCGGTTGTCAGACCCAGTTGGCCAACGGCTTCCTGCCCGATCCGATCTCGGACACCGGCGTGCGGGTCCGTGACCTGTGGAACGGCAGTTGGATCGCGGTCCTGGCGGTCGGCGTCATCACGTGGGGCCTCATGCTCTACGCGGCGGTCCGGTTCCGGCACAAGAAGGGCGATGACGAGCTCCCGGTGCAACTGCGCTACAACGTGCCGGTCGAGATGCTCTACACCATCATCCCGATCTTCATGGTCGCCGTGTTCTTCTACTACACGGCGCGGGACGAAGCCGCTCTCACCGACACGAGCAAGAAGCCTGACGTCACCATCGGCATCGTGGCCAAGCAGTGGAGCTGGGAC
>JBDTAU010000036.1:0-2913 GCA_039924465.1 Dermatophilaceae bacterium | reverse complement strand
CATCCAACTCGTCGCGTCCGACTGCTCGAGCCGCCAGCCCTGCGGGACGTCGCGAGACCGGTCGAACAGGCCGATGTTGTCCAGCCCGAGGAAGCCGCCAGCGAAGAGGTTGGAGCCGTCCGGGTCCTTGCGGTTGAGCCACCAGGAGAAGTTCATCAGCAGCTTCGTCATGACCCGGACGAGGAAGTCGTGGTCGGTGGCGCCGTCGATGACGTAGACCTCCCACGCCGCCCAGGCATGGACGGGCGGGTTGACGTCGGAGAACTGCCACTCGTAGGCCGGCAGCGCGCCATCCGGGCGCTGCGCCCACTCCCGGGTCATCAGCAGGAGTTGGGACTTGGCGAAGGCCGGGTCGATGTGGGCCAGCGTGACGCAGTGGAAGGCCAGGTCCCACGTGGCGAACCACGGGTACTCCCACTCGTCCGGCATCGAGATGACATCGGCCAGGGCCAGGGTGCGCCAGGAAGTATTGCGCCCCGCTGGCTCGCGCGCGGTGCGCGCCGGCGGCGGCGGCGGCTGGGCCGGGTCTCCGGCGAGCCACTCGTTGATGGAGTAGCGGTAGTGCTGCTTGCACCAGAGCAGGCCGGCGAAGGCCCGTCGTGCCACGAGGCGGTCGAGCTCATCGACGTGCTCCGGGATGACCTCGGCATAGAAGGCGTCGGCCTCCGCCCGTCGCCGCGTCAGCACGTCGTCGAAGCCGTCGTCGGCAGAGTCGCCGAAGGCCGGCCCGGCCGCAGGCAAGCGATGCAGCCGGAGTCGCAGCCGGACGGTCTCGCCCGGCCCCACCGCGTCCCAGCGGCGGTGGATCCCCACCTTGGTGCCGGCCTGGGCCGGGTTGAGCCGCGAGTCGTCCCCGTGCACGATCGCCCGGTCGATCCCGTCCTTGGGCCACGGCGTCGGGTTTGACTCGGCACCAAAGAGTGCGACGGCGTCAGTTTCATTGTCGCAGAAGAGAGCTCGAACCTCGGGGTCGTCGACCTCGAGCCGCAGGTCGCCGAGGAAGTCGTGGTGCGCGTCGATGACGACCGGCTCCCCCGGTGCGCTCGTCAGCCGGAGGCTCGGCTTCCGGTCATCGCGTCCCCAGGCCCACGTGTTGCGGAACCACAGGTGCGGCACCAGATGCAGCGGCGCCGCCTCCGGGCCCTCATTCGTCGCCCGGATCTCGACGCAGATGTCCTCCGGGGTCGCCTTGGCGTGCACGACACGCACGTCGAAGAAGCGGTTGCCCTCGAGGATCCCCGTGTCGGCGAGTTCGAACTCGTCCACGTCGCGACCGCGGCGGGCGCTCTCGGCGATGAGAGCGGCATACGGGAAGGCCTGTTGTGGGTAGCGGTAGAGGGTCTCCGCGTAGGAGTGGGTGGGGGTGGCGTCGATGTGCCACCAGTACTCCTTGACGTCCTCGCCGTGGTTGCCCTGGCTGTTGGTCAGCCCGAAGTAGCGCTCCTTGAGCCGGTCGTCGTGACCGTTCCACAGCGCGAGGCCGAGCGCGAGGAAGCCGTGCTGGTCACTGAGGCCGGCGATCCCGTCCTCGCCCCAGCGGTAGGCCCGCCGGTGGGCGTCGTTGAAGGGGAAGGAGGCCCACGCATCGCCGTCCGCGGAGTAGTCCTCGCGCACCGTGCCCCACTGCCGACCGGCGAGATAGGGACCCCAGAGACGCCACGGCTCCGTGCCGGCATCCGCCGCGGCGAGGCGACCCGACTCGGCACTCACGCTCATGCTTCCACCCAACCAGTGGTTCCTGTGCGTTCGCTGGGAGCACGCCGAACGCCGTCGCCTCAGCCGTTGAGGATCCGAGGTGGCTCAGACCCTCGCGACGCCGTATGCCGTGAGCTCGGCCTCGAGGGTGGGCGTGACCTTGGCGCGCACCCGGGTCCCCTCGGCGACGTGCTCGCTCTCGAGGACCTCGCCGTCCTCGTGGAGCCGCGAGATGAGGTCACCGCGGTCGTAGGGCACGAGCACCTCGACCTCGATCTCGGGCTTGGGCAACTCCTCGTCGATGAGGGCCCGCAACTCGTCCAGTCCCTCGCCGGTGTGGGCCGACACGACGATGCAGTGCTTCTCGTGACGCCGCAGCCGGTCGAGCACCTCGGGGTCGGCGATGTCGGCCTTGTTGACGACGATGACCTCCTTGATCTGGTCACCGCCGACCTCGGCCAGGACCTCGCGGACGGCCGTGATCTGCCCCTCCGGGTCAGGGTGTGAACCGTCGACGACGTGCAGCAGCAGGTCGGCCTCGGCCACCTCCTCGAGGGTGGAGCGGAAGGCCTCGATCAACTGGTGTGGCAGGCTGCGGACGAAGCCGACCGTGTCGGTGAGGGTGTAGACGCGTCCGTCGGCCGTCTCGGAGCGACGCACCGTCGGGTCGAGGGTGGCAAAGAGCTGGTTCTGCACGAGGACCCCGGCGCCGGTGAGCCGGTTGAGCAGCGAGGACTTGCCGGCGTTCGTGTAGCCGGCGATCGCGACACTGGGGACGCCGTGCTCGTGGCGACTGTGCCGCTTGGTGTCGCGGCTGGTCTTCATGCCGGTGAGCTCACGCTTGAGCTTGGCGATCCTGGTGTTGATCCGTCGACGGTCCAGCTCGATCTTGGTCTCACCGGGGCCACGGGAGCCGATGCCCTCACCGCCGGCGACCCGACCACCGGCCTGTCGGGACATCGACTCGCCCCAGCCACGCAGGCGCGGCAGGAGGTATTGCAGTTGGGCCAGCTCGACCTGGGCCTTGCCCTCGCGGCTCTTGGCGTGCTGGGCGAAGATGTCGAGGATCAGGGCTGTCCGGTCGATGACCTTGACCTTGACGATGTCCTCGAGCGAGCGCCGCTGGCTCGGGGCCAGCTCGCCGTCGCAGATGACGGTGTCGGCGCCCTCGGCAATGACGATGTCGCGCAGCTCGATGGCCTTGCCCTTGCCGAGGTA
>JBDTAU010000035.1:0-6088 GCA_039924465.1 Dermatophilaceae bacterium | reverse complement strand
CCGGGTCCTGGACAACGGCGACCAGCTCGCGCCGGCGTACCGCCTCGATGGCAGCCTCCCGCCCGCTGAGCAGCACCTCGCCCTGCCCGGCTACCCCGGCGGCGCGGTCGTCACTGGTAACTGGGTCCGCGGACAGTTCCAGCTCGACGCCATGGGCGAGCTGCTCCAGCTCTACGCCTCCGCCGGGCGACACGACCACCTGAGCAACGACGACGAACGGGCTGTCTCGACCATCGTCAAGACCATCGCCTCCCGCTGGACCGAGCCCGATGCAGGGGTGTGGGAGCTCAACGACGACTGGTGGACCCAGTCCCGGCTGGCCAGCGTCGCCGGCCTGCGAGTCGCAGCCCGGGACATCCCCGGCACCGACACCAGCACCCTGCTCGCACTGGCCGACGCCATCATGGCCGAGACTTCCAAGCGCTGCCTGGGCCCCAACGGAGCCTGGAAGCAGGCACCGGACCGGCCCGGTGTCGACGCCTCCCTGCTGCTCGCGCCGGTGCGCGGCGCCCTGCCCGCCGACGACCCGCGCAGTCGGGCCACCCTGGCCGCGGTCACCGAGCAGCTCGCCCAGGACGGCTACCTCTATCGCTACGCCCCCGACGACCGGCCGCTGGGCACCGCGGAAGGCGCCTTCCTGATGTGCGGGTTCGCCATGAGCCTGGCCCAACTCGCCGACGGCAACCGGGTCGAGGCGTTTCGCTGGTTCGAACGCCAACGGTCGGCCTGCGGCACCCCCGGGCTGCTCTCGGAGGAGTTCGACGTGCAACAACGCCAACTGCGCGGCAACCTGCCCCAAGGCTTCGTCCACGCCCTCCTGCTCGAGTGCAGCCAGGTCCTCGGGCAGACGAACCCCCTGGACCCCTGACTCGTCGCAGATCAACCAACACCCCGCCGTATGCCGCTGGGCCGGGTCAGTGCAGCACCCCTTCGTCCCGCACGGGGACGAGTGGCGCTGCGATGAGTGGCAGCAGGGCGCTGAGCGCGAAGGCCGCGGCGAAGCCGAAGCGGGTGACCAGCAGGCCCCCGAGGGGTGGGACCGCGGCGGCCGCCAGGAACTGGGCCGTGTTCTGGATCCCGAGCGCGCGGCCGGACCAGAAGGGGCCGGCCCGCTCCGCGACTGCGGTGAAGGCGAGCCCGTTGTCGGCGACGGTGACCGCCGTGGCCACCCCCATGAAGACGATGGCGATGGCCCAGCCCTGAGCGGCCGTGAAGCCGAGCAGGAGCAGGACCACGACGGCGAGCAGCGCCACCCACCGCAGCGGCCGCATCCGGCTGCCGACGCGGTCCGAGAGTGCCCCCACGATGATCCGGCCCGATGCCCCGAAGAGTTGGGTGATCGCCACGACGACGCCTGCCGGCCCGGGCGACCAGCCGCGTTCCTGGACGAGCCAGACGAGGGCGAAGGTCCAGACGACGAACTGCGGCACGACGAGCAGCACGGAGACCCCGTGGATGCGGGCCAGGAAACTGTTGCCCCGATAGGGATTCGGCGATTTTGCGGTACCGGTGCCGGTGCCGGAGCCGGGTCGAGGGGGGTCGATGACGATGGCGGCCACCGCCACGACCGAAAGGGCAGTGACCACGGTCGGGATCCACAACGCGGCCCCGATGCCGTGCTCGGACGCGATGACGGCGATCGTCAGGGCGGCGATGCCGACCCCGACCGGTTGCGCCATCTGGCGGATGCCCATGGCCAGGCCTCGCCGCTCGGCGGGGAACCACCCGACGACGACCCGTCCACTGGCGGAATTCACGCTGGCCGCCGCGGCTCCGGCGGTGAACAGGGCGAGCGCGAGCGGGACCGCGCCGGAGACCTGCGTGCTGACGGCCGAGGCGAGGGCGGTCCCGATGAGACCGGCGAGCAGGGCGAAGCGCTCGCCCTGTCGGTCGACGACGACACCCCAGAGCACGAGGGTGAGCATGACTCCAACCGTGGGCGACGCGGCGACGAGCCCGGCCTGAGCCAGGCTGAGCCCCCCGTCGTGCAGGGCCGGGATGAGGAAGACCGGCCCGGTGACGGTGACCGCGCTGGCGGCCTGCGCAAAGGTCCCCGCTCCGAGCATCGCCCAGCGTCGCCCCGTGGTGGGGGTGGCGGGCAGCGTCGTGGGCACCGGTCCAGTCAACGCCCCGGTGCGGGGGGAGCGTCAGCCCATCTCACGCGTCGGCCCACCCGGCCTGGCCGCCAGCCGTTGGTGGCCGGTCGCAGCAGGCTGCGTGCGAGGGCTGGGACCGGTGGGCGTGGCGGATGGCAACGCCCACCGGCTGTCACTCAGCGTGCGGCGTCGGCGGCCTCCTTCTCGCTGCTGGCGCCATCGCTGACGAGCTGGCCGCCCTTGTCCTCCAGGTGCGCCCGGACGAACCACTGATACTTCTCGAGCTCGGCGGTGTGCCCGATCATCATGTCCTCGGTGATCGGGTCGAGTTCACCGAATTCCGCGATTGCCTTGCGGTTGCTCCCGATGACCCCGCCGTAGACGAGGTCGAGGGCGGCCAGGTGGGCCTGGACGTTGTCCCGCCCGATCGAGTAGTCGTCCCAGGTCCGGTCGGCGATGATGGCGCCGGGCGTGCCCTTCGGGGAGCCACCCATGGTGGCGATCCGCTCGGCCACCTCGTCGGCGTAGTCACGGACCGTCATGACCTGCGGGTCGAGCATCTCGTGCACCGCGATGAAGTTGGGCCCGACGACGTTCCAGTGGATGTGCTTGAGCGTCAGGTAGAGGTCGTTGTAGGCCGAGAGGCGCAGTTGCAGGGTCGTGATGACCTTCTTGGCGTCGTCCTCAGACACGCCCGGCACTGTGTATGAACCGATCATGACACTTCCTTGGATCTCAGTGGATTCCTTACCCGCTCGACCGTACCGTCACCCGCCGACGAAGGCACATCGTCCGCCCACCCACTCCCCCGCCCGCCACCCCGCCCTTCGATTCGATGTATCTGCGCGTCGAATGCGGCGCGCAGCTACATCGAATCAGGGGTGGGACGGAGTGTCCGCGGCGAGTGCTATCAATTGGGGTACTGAAGCAGTGGTGACCGAGGTGGAGGACGAACATGTTCCTGACAGGGGATCGCGTGGTGTGGTCGGCCTCCGACCTCGCGGCGGCGGCCGAGTGCGAGTTCGGGGTGGCGCGCCGCCTCGATGCGAAGCTCGGCAGGATCACGCCCGCAAGCACCTCGGCCGATCCACTGATGGAGCGGATCGCCACGCTCGGCGACGAGCACGAGCAACGACTCCTGCAGCGGTATGCCGCTGACGGCGCAGTCGCGTCCGTGGAGCGGCTGACCGGCGCCCACACGCCGGAGCGGCTCACCGAGTTGGCGCAGACGAGCCTCACCCAGTTCGCGGCCGGCATCGTCGTCTACCAGCCGGGATTCTTCGATGGGGAGTTCTTCGGCTACGCCGACTTCGTCGAGCCGTCGCCGGAGGGCTGGGTCGTCGCAGACGCCAAACTGGCCCGCAGCGCCAAGCCGAAGGCGATGCTGCAGGTCGCGGCCTATGCGGATCAGCTGGCCCGAGCCGGCCTGCTCGTCGCTCCGCACGCGGCCCTGCTGCTCGGCGACGGACGCCGCGAGGACGTGCCACTGCGCGACATCCTGCCCGTTTTCCGAGCCCGGCGGGAGCGGCTTCGCGCGATCATCGCCGAGCGACTGGCGGCGCAGGGACCGGTCGAGTGGGGCGACGAGTCGCACACGATCTGCGGATCCTGCCCTGAGTGCTCAGCGGCCATCGACGAACACGCCGACCTGCTTCTCGTGGCCGGCCTGCGGCGAGACCAGCGCCGCAAACTTCGGGAAGCCGGCATCCGGACGATCCGGGAGCTCGCAGCGACCAGCGAGTGCCCGTCGGAGGTCAACCCGGACACGTTCACGCGATTGCGCACCCAGGCGATCGCCCAGGTCGGGCAGTTGGACTCAGGGCAGGTCTCCTATCGCCCGTCCGAGCACCCACCCACCGACCCGCCCGTCACCCTGCCGGCCCCCTCGGCTGGCGACATCTTCTTCGACTTCGAGGGCGACCCGCTCTACGCCGAGGACGACCCGGCCCACGCCGGGCTCGAGTACCTCTGGGGCCTGCGGCTCGCGATGGACCAACCCGGCGTCGAGGAGGAGTTCCGGCCGCTGTGGGCACACGACTACGGGCAGGAGCGCGCTGCCCTGACCGAGTTCATGACGATCGTCACCGAGCGGTTGGCCCGCCACCCCGACCTGCACATCTACCACTACGCCCCCTATGAGGTCACCGCCCTCAAGCGCCTCGCCGGCAAGTACGGCCTCTTCGAGGCTGAGCTCGATGAGCTGCTGCGCCAGCAGGTGTTCGTCGACCTCTATGCGATCGTCCGGCGGGCCGTCGTCGTGTCCCAGTCGTCCTACTCCATCAAGAAGCTCGAGCCGCTCTACATGGGTGACGAGCTGCGCAGCGGCGACGTGCAGAAGGGTGACGTCTCCATCGCCGAGTACCACCTCTTCCGTCTCGATCAGGAAGCCGGCGACCTGGAGTCCGCGAGCACCCGCCTCAAGGAGTTGCAGGACTACAACGCCTACGACTGCCTCTCGACCCAACGGCTGCGCGACTGGTTGCTGGCGTCGGTGCACCTCCCGACCACGACCCGGCCCAACACGACTGCTGACGAGGCCGAGCCATCCGCCCCCACGGCGATCCAGCAGGAGCGAGCTCGGCTCACCGCGGAACTCACCGCACGCGCGGAGGCGACCGTTGACCCCGACCTCGGATGGGCCTGGCGTCTGCTGTCCGCTTCAGTGGGCTATCACCGGCGCGAGGACCTGCCCTTCTGGTGGGACCACTTCCACCGGCTCAAGACGGACGTCAACCAGTGGGGCGAGGACCGGGACATCTTCGTCATTGCGCACGGAGAGGTCATCAGCCCGTGGGGGATGGCCGGCCGCCAACGCAAACCTCGGCGCACGCTGCGCCTGACCGGGGCGTGGGCCCCCGGCAGCACCACCCCCAAGGACGCCTACGCTGCCTACGCCCTTCCGGGACCGGCCGGCATGACGCCGTATGACCACTACGCCTGCACCGCCGGCGGTCTCAAGATCACGACCCCGGATGCCGCTGAGCCTGGCACCATCGAGATCGAGGAGGGGTGCGTCGCCGGGGAGGACTACGACGACCTCCCCATCGCCCTGACCCCAACGTCGGTCCGGACCGATGTCATCGAGGCGGCCATCCACCGCTACGCCGAGGACGCCTTGTCCCTCGAGGAGGATCCGGCCAACCCGGCGTGGGACCTATTGCTACGAAGACCACCCCGCCTGAGCGACGGAAGCGAGTTGCCCGGCCTCGGCGACGACGCCGTCGCCACGCTCACGTCAGGCGTCACGGCGCTCGATCGGTCCTATCTGGCCGTGCAGGGCCCGCCCGGCAGCGGCAAGTCGTGGAGCGCAGCCCAGGTGATCCGCGACCTGGTCCGGGACCATGGCTGGAGGATCGGCGTCGTCGCGCAGTCGCACGCCGTCGTCGAGCACCTGCTCGACGGCATCGTCGGGCACGGCCTCGACCCCGACCTCGTGGGCAAGAGCGACCCGCGCAACCCACTCCGCGCGTGGAGCACTGTCGACAACGCCGGCCCGAAGCGACGCGCGTGGATCGACGGGCACCGGGCACAGGGACGCGGCTGCGTCCTCGGTGGCACGGCGTGGACGTTCTCGGCAGCAGCCCTGGGCGGCCAGTTCGACCTGCTCGTCGTCGACGAAGCAGGCCAGTTCTCGCTGGCCAACACCGTCGCCGTGAGCACCGCCGCCCGCAACCTCCTGCTGCTCGGAGACCCTCAGCAACTGCCGCAGGTCTCCCCGGGACAGCACCCCGAGCCGGTGGACTCCTCTGCACTGGGCTGGCTCATGGGCGGCGAGCACACCCTGCCCCCGACCCACGGCTACTTCCTGCCCACCTCCTACCGCATGGGTGAGCCCGTCTGTACTCCCGTCTCCGCGCTGTCCTATGACGGGAGGCTCGCCTCGAGCGCCCCCGAGCGCCGGCTCACCGGTGTCGACCCGGGCCTGCACACCATCGCGGTGCCCCACGCGGCCAACCGCACCTCGTCGCCGGAGGAAGCCGAAGCCGTCGCCG
>JBDTAU010000034.1:0-3201 GCA_039924465.1 Dermatophilaceae bacterium | reverse complement strand
CTTTGGCTGGGCCCGGCCCACGACCTTCGAGGACCCGACGTTCCTGGTCGGGGACAACGTGCGCTACTACGGCGTTGATCACAGCCCCTCCTACTTCTGGGACTCGGCGACGTGGGAGATCAGCGAGGCTCTGCTCCCGCACCTGGCGACCGTGCTCAACGGCCCGAGCGCCTGGTCGACGGACGAAACGCTGCACCGCGCCATCGAGATCCAGGACGGGGTCATCCGCAACCCGGCCATCCTCGAGTTCCAGTCCCGGTCGGCGGAGTACCCGCATCCGATGCAGTCCTAGTGGATCCGTGACCCCGTGACCACGGAAGTGACCTACCTGTCGGTGATCCTCGTGTGTGGCCTGATCGCGGTGGTGATCCGGATGCCGCCACTCGTCGGGTTCCTGGCTGCCGGGTTCGTGCTCAACGGTCTGGGCATCCCGAAGTTGAACGGCCTCGACCTCATCTCCGACCTCGGCGTGACCCTGATGCTCTTCGCCATCGGCCTCA
The DNA here is from genome assembly GCA_039924465.1 of Dermatophilaceae bacterium. GTDB lineage: Bacteria > Actinomycetota > Actinomycetes > Actinomycetales > Dermatophilaceae > JAKDLQ01. The sequence goes on along the minus strand of JBDTAU010000034.1, from coordinate 2,701 downwards.
AGCTCGACGTGCGTCAACTCTTCAAGAAGAAGGTCTGGCTCACGTCAGTGGCCCACATGGCCGGCAGCGTGGTGGTGGGGACCGGCTTCCTCGTGGCCCTGACGGGACTCGGGGTCATCGTCGGCACCGACCTGCCGATCCTCATGGTGGTGGCGTTGGTGCTCTCCTTCTCCAGCACGGTGTTCGTGGTGAAGGTGCTCCAGGACCGGGGTGACGAGCAGGCGCTCTATGGGCGTATCGCCATCGGGGTCCTGGTCATGCAGGACATCGCGGCGGTGGCGATCATGTCGGTGTCGCGCGGCACCCCGCCGAGCCCGCTCACCCTGGGGCTGCTGATCCTGCTCCCGCTGATCTGGCTGCTCGTGCGGCAGTTCCCCCGGCTCGGCCACGGCGAGATGCAGGCCCTCTTCGGCATCTTCATGGCGCTGGTTCCGGGATATGCCCTCTTCGACTGGCTCGGCGTCGGCGGCAGTCTCGGCGCCCTCGTGATGGGGATGCTGCTCGCCTCGCACGCGGGCGCCGAGGGGCTCTCACGCAACCTCTTCATGCTCAAGGAGCTCTTCCTCGTCGGGTTCTTCGTCAGCATCGGCTTCACCGGCCTGCCGACGTGGGGCAACATCACGGTCGGGTTGCTGCTGCTGCTCATGCTGCCGCTTCAGGCCGCTGGCTACGCGGCCCTCCTCTGGGTCCAGGGCATGCGGCACCGGACCAGCCTGCTGGCGGGTGTCGTCCTGGGCAACTACTCCGAATTCAGCCTCATCGTGGCCGCCATCGGGGTGAAGTCGGGCTGGCTCGAGCCACACTGGCTGCTGAGCCTCGCCATCGCCGTCGCCTCGAGTTTCATCGTGTCCTCGATCGTCAACCCACAGGACACCTACCGGTGGTCCCAACTGGCCCTGCGCTTCCGGCCGCGCCCGGCCAGCCGGATCCATCCGTCCGACCGGCCCATCCAGACCGGTCACGTGGGTGCACTGGTCCTGGGCATGGGCCGGGTCGGGAAGGCTGCCTATGACGAGCTCGTCGAGGCCCACGGCTACGAGGTGCTGGGCATCGAGCACGATCCGCAGCGGGTCGAGGCGCTGCGCCAGGACGGCTACACGGTCGTCGAAGGTGACGCGACCGACAACGACTTCTGGGGCCGGATCGTGCGCAGCGCCAAGGTGCGCGTGATCCTGCTCGCGATGCCGTCCCAGCACGCCAACGTGGATGCGCTGCGGCTGATCCGAGGTGCCGGCTATCAGGGCACGGTCGCCGCGGTCGCCATGTACTACGACGACTCCGAGGAGTTGGAGCGCTTCGGGGTCGACGCTGTCATCCACCTCTATGACGGCGCGGGGGAGTCACTGGCCGACCGCGCCGTACAGTCCATGGACAAGCGCTGACCGGTAGGACCTCCCTACCGCGTCCGGATCGGATCACGACCCGTGCCTGTTTCGAACTCTCCCCGTTTCGATCCGTCCATGCTTCCGGGCCACCAGCCTCTCCCCCCAGGGACTGGTGGCCCGGCGCTCCGGGGGGCCCCCCGGGCCCCCCGGCGATTCCCCGAGGCTGGTGTGCCGCTATGCCCTGATCAGCCGGACGCGCGCCACTGGCCGTGCGGGTCCATGGCGGAGCCAGCCGGGGACGGGTTGCCGGCGCGGCCTGCTGCCACCCGCGACTCGGCGAAAGTCCACCGGCGCAGCGCGGCATGCCTGCGCCGGAGTTCGGCGACGATGCGCCCTTCTCGGGTCCGTGGCCAGACTCCGTCGCCCTCGCCCGAGGGCGCCGTCGTGGACGGGGACGCGGTCTCGAGCTCCGCCAACTCGGCGATGAGCTCTCGGACCGATCGCAGTCGCAACTCGGCCGCGTCGCGATGGGCAGGTGTCAGGGACAGGCTCCTCAGGGGATTGCCGGACTCGGTGGCCGGCTGATACTCGGTCAACATGTCAGCCCAGGAAACATGACGGGTCGGTGCGATAGCCGAGTTGCTGCACTCGCTCCCGACCGTGCAAGGGCGACCGGCTCGGGGCATCGTGATCGTCGCTGTTGGCGACCCGACCAGCCGCAGCCTGTCTCGATGACCCATGCCGTACGAGATGCGGGCCATGCGCTGGGCCGTCCGGACTTGTCCCGCCGTCGGCGATCGAATCCTGTGGAGGTGTCAATTGGGGTGCCCCGTTCACTCGATCATGAGGAGGACGGCTACCAAGGTCTGGAGCAGCGCCACGATGAGGTAGTTAACACGACCGAAGTCCGGGGTCACGACTCCCTTCAGATTAACGCCCAAGATCACTGCCAGCAAGTGGTATTTCCGAAATTCTCCGGGATTCTGGTTGAAGAGGGGCTGACCGTCCCCGGAGATGGCCGCCGGTTCCTTGAAGGATCAACTGTTGGACGCCCGCGCCGAAGACGTCCGTGCCGCAACGGCATTCGCCGTCGGGGCCACTGTGCGCCTTGTCACTGTGCGGCCGTGACGGCCCACCTACAGCCCGCGCGATGAGTCCGGGCTGACCCCGCACCTGCGCCAACAGGTCCTGACCGAGGCTGGCGTCGGCGACCTGTCCTATCTGCGCGAGCCGTACGAGCGTCCCAATGGCTCGGTGGGGTATCGATGTGCCTCGGAACCAGTTGATGCCTACGTCCGCAAGGGCGGTCACGCACCCGGCGGGCTGGACCGCAGGACAGGCCGTCGACTGGCTACTCAGCGGCCAGCGGCAGGCGA
>JBDTAU010000033.1:0-6860 GCA_039924465.1 Dermatophilaceae bacterium | reverse complement strand
GTCGATGTAGCCATCTGGCTCGTTAAAGTTGCCGTTGTTGTTGTAGTCGTAGCGGTCGACCTTGTCGAACTGCGCGAGGTAGGTCTTGATCTCGGCCGTGGTCTTGCCCGCCTTGACCTGTGCGTCGTACCAGGCAGCCGCGGTGTCGCGGATGAAGGGCCAGTAGGTCGAGGTCTCCCCGAATTCGTTCGAGCCATAGCGGGCCTCGTTGTAGGGCACGGTCACCCAGTCGGAGACGTCCCCCTTGGCCAGGAAGCGGCCGTTGGACTGCTTGGCGTAGAAGTCCTTGAAGGACTCGCCCTCGCCGAACATCATGTCCACGTAGTGCTGGCGGTTGAAGTCCTTCAGCCAGTACGTCGAGTTGTCGTCGGTGGCGTTGCCGTCCCACGTGCGGTCGGGCGCCGCGATCTGGTTGTGCACCGGCCCGGGCGCCCCACCCATATCCGGGTTCACCTCCGGCCCGAAGTCGGTGAGGATCGTGAAGATGTCCTCTTCACGGTTGACGGGGTAGTTGACGAACTTGGACTTCTTCGGCTTGCCGGACTTGTCCTTGCCCTTCGCCTTGACCTCGATGACCCGGTTGCCGTTGATCACCCTGGTGCTGGCCTCGCCCTTGACGAGTTGGGTGACGGCCTCCTGGCGCAGTTTGGCCTGCGCCTCGGCGAGCGGGTTGGGCAGGTTGTCCGGGCGTGAGGCCTGGTTCGCGGCGGGGTCGACCGAGGCGACTGGCCCCGGCTGGGTCGCCGCCCCTGCGTGCACCGGCGCGGAGAGGCCGGCGACGACGAGCGCCCCTGCGGCCAAGCCCGAGACAGCACTCCAATGACGTCTGTTCACTGTGGTGTCCTCCTGATGTTGAGGCGCCGATCGGGCGCCTCGAACATCCGACCACGCGACAGGAGGAAATCCGGTTTTAGCGTCCACATTGACGGAAGATTTAACAAACTACGGGAAAACCTTGACGGTGCAACAGGATCTCCGGCTACGCCCCCGTTTCAAGGAACCCGACCTATGCTCGCAGGATGGACAACACCCAGTCGGGCAGCGGGGACCAACCGAACCCTTACGGCGCGGGCACCACCGAAACCAGCGGCTCTGCCACGGCCCCACGCCGACGGGTGCGCATCCCCCACCTGCAGGCTCTGAAGCGCGAGGGGCGCAAGTGGGCGATGCTCACTGCCTACGACATGTACTCGGCGCAGATCTTCGATGAGGCCGGCATCCCCGTGCTGCTCATCGGGGACTCGGCCGGCAACAACGTGTACGGCTACGAGACGACGGTCCCGGTCACTCTCGACGAGTTGATCCCGCTGGTCCGAGCGGTGAGTGGGGCCGCGGCCAGAGCGCTCATCGTGGCCGACCTGCCCTTCGGTTCCTACGGCGGCTCCCCTGGGCAGGGCTTCGACTCGGCCGTGCGCCTGATGAAGGAGGGCCGCGCCCATGCGGTGAAACTCGAGGGCGGTGTGGCAATGGTCCCCACCGTCGAGGTGCTGACCCGGGCCGGGATCCCGGTGATGGCCCATGTCGGCTTCACGCCGCAGAGTGAGCACCAGCTCGGTGGCTACCGGGTCCAGGGCAGGGGTGATGGCGCCGACACGCTGGTCGACGAGGCGCGCGCCCTGGAGGCCGCCGGTGCCTTCGCCGTCGTCCTCGAGATGGTCCCGGCGCCGGTCGCAGCCCGGGTCACCGAGGTGCTGGCGATCCCGACGATCGGCATCGGGGCCGGTCCCGGCACCGATGCGCAGGTGCTGGTCTGGTCCGACTTCGCCGGCCTGCGCGCCGGACGGAGCCCCCGCTTCGTCAAGAAGTACGCGGACCTGCGTGGCACCCTGCTGGGGGCCGCCCGGGCCTACGCCGCTGACGTCGAGTCCGGCACCTTCCCGGCTGCGGAGCACTCGTTCGAGTCCTAGGCCCGGGAGGCGCGCCCGCTAGATGCTCCGTCGTCCACCACGCCCGCGGGGCAGGGCTCAGTCGTCCAACGCCTCGTCGTCCCATCCGGGCGCCGCGTTGCGCGACTTCCACTCCTTGTCCTCCTCGTCCCACTTCTCGGTCTTGGCCCGGGCGCTCTCCAGCGCGCCGCGCGCCTCTTCTTCGGACGGGTAGGGGCCCATCACGTTGGCGCCCCGACTGCGGTTGTCATCGGTCTGCACCACACCGGTGTCGACGTTGTACCAGTAGTTCATTGGGGTGTCCCTTCGGCTCGGGTCCCTGACGTGCCCCTCCTGGATCCGTCCGGCAACCTCCTAGACTCCACCGTATGCCGCTCAGCTACGCAAGCGTGTCCCCGGGCTCTGTCAGCCCACGCCGTTCAGTGCCCGCCGCCATCGAGCGCCCGCACTACGTGGACCAGCCCCATCCACGCGAGGACGGCGACGTCCTCATCAAGGACGCCGAGATGATCGAGAAGATGCGGATCGCTGGGCGGATCGCGGCACAGGCGATGGGGGCCGCCGCAGAGATCATCGCGCCCGGTGTGACGACGGACGAGCTCGACCGGATCGCCCACGAGTTCATGCTCGACCACGGCGCCTACCCCTCGACGTTGGGCTACAAGGCTTTCCCCAAGTCGGTCTGCACCAGTGTCAACGAGGTCATCTGCCACGGAATCCCCGACAGCCGGCCCCTCGAGGACGGCGACATCGTCAACATCGACGTGACCGCCTACATCCACGGCGTGCACGGCGACACGGATGCCACCTACCTCGTCGGTGACGTCGACGAGGAGTCCCGCCTGCTCGTGGAGCGCACCCACGAAGCAATGATGCGCGGGATCAAGGCAGCCCGCCCGGGCCGCGAGCTCAACATCATCGGCCGGGTCATCGAGAGCTACGCGAAGCGCTTCGGCTACGGGGTCGTGCGCGACTTCACCGGGCACGGCATCGGCACGGAGTTCCACTCCGGCGTGATCATCCCGCACTACGACGCGGCGCCGCACTACAACAAGGTCATCGAGGCCGGGATGACCTTCACGGTCGAGCCGATGCTCAACGCCGGCACCTCCGACTGGAGCATGTGGGACGACGGCTGGACGGTCGTGACCAAGGACCAGGCTCGCTCGGCCCAGTTCGAGCACACGATCCTGGTCACCGACCACGGCAACGAGATCCTCACGCTGCCCTAGGCTCGGCACAACTCACACGGAAGGACGGCCCATGGGCAAGCGCGGGATGCCGCTCGGCATCGACATCGGCGGCAGCGGGATCAAGGGGGCGCCGGTGGACCTGACCGAGGGCGACTTCGCCCAGAAGAGGCTGCGGATCGACACGCCGCAACCCGCCACCCCGGAGGCTGTGGCCCAGGTCGTCGACCAGATCGTGGACCACTTCGAGGAGGAGTGTGATGGCTCGCCGATCGGCGTCACGGTGCCAGCCATCGTCATCCGCGGCACGGTGCTGTCGGCCGCCAACATCGACCCGGCCTGGATCGACACCGACGTCGAGGCACTCATCAAGGAGCACACCGGACGCTCGGTGACCGTCCTCAACGATGCCGACGCCGCCGGCCTGGCCGAGTTGCACTACGGCGCCGCCAAGGGCGAGAACGGCCTGGTCCTGCTCACCACCCTCGGCACCGGCATCGGCTCGGCGCTGATCCACGACGGCAAACTCGTCCCCAACTCCGAGCTCGGCCACCTCGAGATGGATGGCCATGACGCCGAGGACCTGGCGGCCTCGTCGGTCAAGGAGAGGGAGGGCCTGTCCTGGGAGGCCTACATCGAACGGCTGCAGCGCTACTACTCGATGGTCGAGATGCTGCTCAGCCCCGACCTCATCGTCGTCGGCGGCGGCATCTCCAGGGACTCCGAGCACTTCCTGCCCCACCTCAGGCTCCGCGCGCCGATCGTGCCGGCCGCCCTGCGCAACCGGGCCGGCATCGTGGGCGCCGCCCGGCGCGCCGTCGACCTGGCCGGCTAGCCGGGCCCTCACGCCCGCTCGAGGCTCTGGAGCAGCTCCGGGCCGCGCCGCTCATAGAGCCGCGCGCCAATCTGCAATCCCACCAAGAAGATTCCCGCTCCGAGGATGACTCCCGCGCCGGCCGTCGCCCACCGGGCCCAGGAGTGCTCCGACCAGGCCAGCCACGCTAGGAGCAGCACCGGCGAGGAGAGGATGACGGTCCCCGTGCTGGCGAGCATCTGCGCGGCGAGGGTGATCCCGGCCGCCCCCGGCGGGCTGGAGAAGGGGCTGTCCCCCGGCTTCGGCACGGGATAGGGCAGGGTCACGCTCTGCACGCAGGACAGGCCGTAGCCGACCCCGAGGAAGGCGAGCGACACACCGAGGATCGCTGGGAGCAGCTCCCAGCGTCCGGCCAGCCAGGCCCCGCCCACGGCATAGCTCGGCACGACGACGCTCGAGATCAGTGCATTGACCACGAGTCGCCCGAGTCGATCCGCCCGGCCCGGAGTCCCCGCGGACACGTGCAGCCAGAAGGCCGTCGACTCGTAGGCCACGGCGTTGTGCTCGCCGAAGCCGAGGAGATAGGCACCGAGCGGGGCCATGAGCAGCGGCGCCCACGCAACGTTGCTGGCAGAGAAGGGGACGAGGAGGATGAGCGGCACGAGGGGGATCAGGAAGAGGTTCGCCTGATAGCGCGGGTCGCGACGGTAGTAGCTGATCACCTGGGCCGCGACGGCGCCGGCCTGGCTGTCGCTGGTCCGCGCGAAGGCGCCGAGGTCGTCCGGCGCGGAGACCGCGTCGGTGCGTGTCACCGCGCGCGGGCTCTCGACCTGCGCCGTCAGGGCCCGGAGCCAGAGGACACCGAGGCCAAGGAGGAAGGCCAGGGCGAGGACGAGCCGGACGGTGCCGATCACGACGTGACCCGCGGCGAAGTCGCCCGGGGCGGCCCAGACCCACCCGAGCGGTGTCGCCCCGATGACACCGCCGATCGTGCGCAACCCGTCCTCGGCGTGGATCACGATGTTGCCGAGCACGGACGCCAGGAGCGCCAGTCCGACGATGAGGACGAGCAGGACCACCGCGGTGATGTCCCGCCCGCGGCGGCTCGTGAGGGCACCCGTGACGAGGGCCGAGAGCCAGCGGCTCATCGTGACACAGGTCAGCACCCCGACGATGGCGCAGACCACCGCCACGGCAGTGGCCACGGCGCCGTGCGACCAGGTGATGATCGTCGCCGCAGCCACGACGGAGGTGGCCAGCCCCGGGAGGCCGACGACGCCTCCGAGGACGAGGCCGGTCGCCAGTTGCCGGTAGGGCACGGCGAAGGTGGCGAAGCGGCTCGGGTCGAGCGTGGGGTCCGAGCCGAAGGCGAGGACCGGGACCACCGACCAGAGGATGATCGCCGTGGCACCGCCGAGGGGGATGAAGGCCCGCGCGTCAGCCGGAGACACTCGCAGGGCTGCTACCCCGACCGCCAGGATGCTGACGAAGAAGCTGCCGTAGAGCACCCCGATGATCGCCCCGATCGCTTGGGCCCGGCTCCGCTTGAACATGTTGCGCAGCAGGGTCAGCTTCAGTCGGACGAGGTGCGCAACCACGAGAGTCCCTCCACCTCGGTGGTGCCCCCGACGAGGTCGACGAAGCGGTCCTCGAGGCTCTGGTCCCCGCGGACCTCGTCGACGCTCCCCGTCGCGAGGACCGCACCATCGGCGATGACCGCCAGGTGGCTGCAGATCCGTTCGACGAGATCCATCACGTGGCTCGAGAGGATGACCGTCCCGCCGGCTCCGACGAAGTCCCCGAGGATGTGTCGGATCGTCGCGGCCGAGACGGGGTCGACAGCCTCGAAGGGCTCGTCGAGGACCAGGACTCGTGGCCCATGGATCAGGGCCGAGGCGAGGGTGACCTTCTTGGTCATGCCCGCCGAGTAGTCCACGACGAGCTTGCCTGCGGCATCGGTGAGCCCGAGGGCGCGGAGCAACTCCGTGGCTCGCTCCGCAGCGAGTTCACGCGGCATCCCGCGCAGCAGGCCGGCATAGGTGACCAGCTGCATCCCGGTGAGCCGGTCAAACAGGCGCAGCCCGTCGGGCAGGATCCCGAGCAGCTTCTTGGCCCCGACCGGGTCGGCCCACACGTCCCGGCCCAGCACGAAGGCCTGCCCGGCGTCGGGGCGCAGCAGCCCGGTGACCATCGACAGGGTCGTCGTCTTGCCGGCGCCGTTGGGCCCGACGAGCCCGAAGAAGGACCCCCGCGGCACATCGAGGTCGATCCCCCGCACCGCGATGACCTCGCCGAAGCGCTTGCCGAGACCCCGCACGCTGATGGCTGGGCCGGGCACCGGGGCGCCGTGCGGCGCGGGCAGATCGATTCCTTGGCTCACGACTCCCCGATGCTGGTTGGGCTGGTTGGCGGCTCAGAAGTCGCCCGACTCGCCGTCCGCAAGATAACGCAGGGTCAGGCCAGCCACCCCCGCGAACGCCTCGATGTGCCCCGAATACATTCGCTTGCCCTGCTCGGACAGCAGCGCGTCATGGATCGGCACGAAGGTCGAAGGCGCGATCCGGGCGATGAAGTCGATCGAGTCCCGACTGGCACACCACGGCGCGTTGAGCGGGTGGGCCAGCACATCGACGGGCCCCGGCTCCGCGTCATAGGCGTCACCCGGGTGGAAGAGTGACGGCTCGCCGGCCGCCCGCAGGACGAAGCCGAGGTTGGTGATGGCGGGCACCTTCGAATTGATGAAGGCGTGCAGCTCCCCCACCGGGCTGATCGCGATGTCCCCAAGAGCGAATTCCTCACCCTGTCGCGTCGGGATCGCCTCCAGTCCTTCGGCTCTCAGTAGGTCGGCGGTCGCCGGGTCGGTGTGCACGGGAGTGTCCGGGTTGGCCCGGATCAGCGCACCGACCCGGACGTCATCGAAGTGGTCCGCGTGCTGGTGGGTGACCAGGATCGCGTCGAGATCCCGCAGGT
>JBDTAU010000032.1:0-3330 GCA_039924465.1 Dermatophilaceae bacterium | reverse complement strand
CGCCGAGAAGCCGGCGTGGTAGCCCCAGCGCTGACGCAGGAACGCGACGACGAACGGCGAGAAGAGGGCGCCGATGTTGATCGACATATAGAAGATGGAGAAGCCGCCATCTCGGCGAGGGTCCTGCTCCGAGTAGAGGTGGCCGACCATCGTCGAGATGTTGGGCTTGAGCAGCCCGGTGCCGAAGGCGACCAGCGCGATCCCCACCCATGCGGTCGCATCCGCGGGGATCGCGAGGAAGAGGTGCCCCGCCATGATGATGATCCCGCCGTACAGCGTGGAGAGTCGCGCACCGACGAGCCGGTCCGCCGTATAGCCCCCGACGATTGACAGGAGATAGACGGAGGCGCCGTAGATCGAGACGATGGCGACACCGGTGACCTCATCCAGGCCGAGGCCATGGTTGGCCGCGGTGTCGATGAGGAAGTAGAGCAGGATGGCGCGCATCCCGTAGTAGGAGAAGCGTTCCCACATCTCGACGAAGAAGAGCGTCGAGAGGCCGACCGGGTGACCGAAGAAGGCACGGTCGCCCTCCGGTCGAGTGCGAGGCTGGTCGGCCCCTGGCGTTGCGGTCGGAGCGGACATGGGGGCCTCGTCTCGGGTCGGGCCGGAGCCGCGGTGCAGGTGCCCACAACCTATGACCGCTGGGCGCTTCGCTCAACCTGAAGCAGGCGCGGGCTGAAGGATGAGGCCAGCAGCCCGGCCCGCGTGCCTTCAGCGGCCCTGTCCGTCGGGTCTCCTAGGCTGTGAGGCCGGGGATCGGATGGAGGACCAGATGGACCTACGTGCAGCGCACACCTTGGGTCGCGAGCTGATGGAGCAGCACGGCCTGGCGGGCTGGGGGTTCTCGTTCGACCGCGCCAAGACCCGGGCCGGGGTCTGCCGCTATCGCGAGCGGGTCATCTCGCTCAGCGCCTACTTGACCTACCTGCACCCGGAGGCGGAGGTCCGCGACACGATCCTGCACGAGATCGCGCACGCCCTCGTCGGGGCCCGGCACGGGCACGACGCTGTCTGGCAGCGCAAGGCGCGGGAGATCGGCAGCACCGGCCTGCGGTGCTCATCCCCTGATGCGCCGCAGGTGCCCGGCCCCTGGCAGGGCACGTGTCCCCAGGGGCACGTCGCAACCCGTCACCGGATGCCGACCCGGGTGCTGTTCTGCGCCCGGTGCACCGGGCCGGAGCTCGCCCGCGTCGTCGACTGGACCTTCCACGGGGAGCAGGTGCCGATGCACCCCAACTTCGTGGCTGAGCTCGAGTCCTTCCGCGCCGGTGGGTCGGCCCGCGTGCCCGGCGTCTTCCGGCCCGGCCAGGTGGTCCGCGTCTCGGCACCGGGCCGCTACCTCGGGGTGACCGGACCGATCGTCAAGCGGGGTCGGACGCGCTATCAGGTGCGGATCAAGGGCGGCGAGCTGTCCGTGCCCTTCGCCTACGTCGAGGCCGCGGGTTCGGGCTCATTCGGCCGGACCCGCGCGTAGCAGACCTCGTCCGCAAAGGTCCCCTCCGGATTTCGCAGTCGCCCGACGCGGACGCCCTCCACGACGAAGCCGGCCCGCAAGGCCACCCGTCCTGACGCCGCGTTGCCGATCTTGTGACCGAGCTCCAGCCGCCCGATCGAGGTCTCGCGCAGCACCCAGTCCGTGAGCAGACCCAGAGCGCGCGACGCGAGGCCGCGCCGCCGGAACTGCGACAGCACGCCGTAGCCGATGAGACCGACATCGGGCGGCCCGTCCGCCGTGCCAATCCCGAGGCGCCTGGGCAGCCTGACGTCGGGCAGCGACTTCCGTCAGGTCCCCTCCCCGGAGGTCCACCGCTGCGACTCCTCGTCGTTGTGCTCGGCCAAAAGGACGGGCCAATCCGAGGCCGTCAGTGGGCGAAGGCCGAGCGCCCGGTCCGCGTCATCGAGCAATGCCCAGGTGCCGTTGGAGCGCGGCGAGGATGCAACCCCGGTCGATGTCGCCCACGACGCTGACCGGCAGCCCGAACTCACGGTAGGCCGCAAAGGCGGCCTCCCTGAGGGAGGCGCGCCCAGCGAGCCCTCTCACTCGTCGCGGTCTTCGCCCTGGCGAGGCGCGTCGTCCCGGTCCTCGTCATCCCCCGGGTCACCGTCGGCGAGAAGCTGGTAGAGCTGGCGACGGGTCGCGGTGAGGATCTCGGTGGCCTCAGCGCGCTGCTGAGCGGTGCCCATCGTGACGATCTGCCACATGGCACTCATCACCTGGCTGGCGACCGGGAGCAGGTCCCCGCCCGGACGGCCGGGCCCCCGTGATCGGGGGCTGTCGTGATCCGGCGCCTCGAACGCGGCCCACGTTGCGGCCATCTCGTCAGGGTGCTCCTCGACATAGGCTCGGCCCGGATCGGTGAGGCGCAGCATCCGGCGGCCGTCGACGTCGCGGCCCTCCACCAGACCCTCGTCCTCGAGCTGCTGGATGGTGGGGTAGACCGACCCGGGACTGGGCTTCCAGGCGCCGTCGCTGCGATCAGAGATCTGCTGGATGAGCTGGTAACCATTCATCTCGTCGCCCGCGAGGACGTCGAGGATGGCGGCGCGCACGTCGCCGCGACGGGCGCGAGGTCGGCGCCGTCGGCCCAGGAACTCGTCGGCCAGGTCCGGGCCGCCGAACTGTCGCACGATCTCATGCACCCACGGAGGAGGTCCGGGACGTCCCTGTCCATGTCCGGGTCCTCCGTGGCCGCCGCCCCAGGGCCCGCCGTGGCCACCGCCCCACGGCCCACCTCGGCGGCCCCGAGGCTCCCACGCTGACTCTTGATTGCCGTACATGTCAGGCCTCCTCACGTTCACGCGGCTCGAACAGTCGCGATATAGCAACGATATATCGCTCGTCGGGAAAAAGAGAGGGGTAAGCGTGATCTGGCTCCCGAGGTGGCAGCAGGCGGTCGTGGATGAGTTACCGTGCACGCGAGGATGCGACGAAGGTGCGCGGACGATCACGCGCGCCGCACGGCCGGGAGGGCACACGCGTGAGCACCGAGCAGGCTGAGGACCCGGGCACCTCGAGCTCCGGGGGAGCAGGGTCCGGGGAGCGACGGACGGTGCGGCTGCCCTGGGCGCCTGCGGCCGCTCCCAAGATCCGCAGCGTCCTGGTCCGGGACCTGCTCGATCGTGAGGTCACCACCGACGTGGTCGACGAGGCGGAGATCGTCGTCAGTGAGCTGGTCGCCAATGCCGTGCGGCACGCTCGGGCGCTCCCGGACGGTTCGATCCGGGTGCACTGGAGGGTCAAGAACAACGTCGTCGAGGTCGAGGTCTCCGATGGCGGTGGGCCGACCGAGCCGCGCCCGGCACCACCGACGACGTGGGGGACCAACG
>JBDTAU010000031.1:0-10094 GCA_039924465.1 Dermatophilaceae bacterium | reverse complement strand
GCTGTGGAAACGGGGCCACTCGACTCGGGGGTGAGGCCACTCGACTTGAGGTGAGGTGCCCGGGCCTGACCCTGGGTGGCCAAGGTCAGGCAAGGTCAGGCAAGGCCAGGCAGGGTCAGGCGGGGTCGCTCACTCGACCGGCTCCCAGCCGCGCTTGGGGGCGCGGGAGCCGACGCCGGTCCCGGCCCGCTCGTCATTGCTGCGGTAGACGATGTAGGGGCGGGTGACGTAGCCGACCGGGGCCGAGAAGACGTGGACCAGGCGGGTGAACGGCCACAGGGCGAACAGGATGCAGGCAACGAGGGCGTGCAGCTGGAAACCGAGCGGGATGCCGACCATGTAGGCGGGGTCCGGGTTGCCCGAGAAGATCCCGCGATACCAGAGCGAGACGCTTTCGCGGTAGTTGAACGCGTGCCCGCCGGACGAGCCGAGCCCGAAGATGCTCGAGGCGACGGTGTTCCACATGCCGAGGGCGACCACGAGGCCGAGGAAGAAGTACATGACCTTGTCCATCGGCGTCGTCGAGGAGAAGATCGGTCCGATGGTCCGGCGGCGGTAGATGAGGATCACCATGCCGACCACGACCGCGACCCCGGACAGGATGCCGCCGATCACGGCGACCACGTGATAGAGCTCCTCGCTGATCCCGAGCGCATCGGTCCAGGACTTGGGGATGATCAGGCCGATGATGTGCCCTCCCACCACCCCGAGCATGCCGAAGTGGAAGAGCGGGCTGCCCCACCGGAGCAGGCGCGACTCATAGAGCTGGGAGCTGCGCGTGGTCCACCCGAACTTGTCGTAGCGGTATCGCCACCAGTGCCCGACGATGAAGATCGCCAGGCAGACGTAGGGGACGATCACCCAGAGGAAGGTGCTCATGAGGGGGCTCCAACGGGGATGTGGGCGCCGAGATCGACGGCGGTGCTGGGGGAGGGGGATTCGTAGTCGGGTCGGGGATTGAGGCGCGGGTCCATGCCGTAGCCGTCGAGGCCCACGTCCTCCTGGGGTGGGCCGGCCTCGATGAGCCGTTGCACAGCGACGAGTCCGTCCCCGTCCAGAACGGGCAACGTGGCGCACAGTGCCACCAGAAGGTCAGCCCAGGGGGACTCCCTCTCCTGCAGCGCAATGCGGAGCATCTCGATCCCGGCCCGGTAGTCGGTCAGGAGCTTGGCAGCGCCGGCCTGGTCCGCGGTCGCACCGAAGTCGAGGACGACGCTGAGGTGGTCGGGCAGCTCGTCGGCCTCGAACTCGAGCCCGGCCCTGCGGTAGGCCTGCTTGAACTGCACCAGCGCCACCCCGCGTCGGCGGGTGTCCCCGAACGAGAAGTAGGTCAGGTAGAGGCAGCACCGGCGGGCCAGGTCGAAGGTCTCGACGTAGTCACGCTGTAGTCGCTCCAGCGGCACCGAGGCCACGTGCTCGAGGAACGAGCTCAGCGGCATACGGACCTCGTCCGGGAGCGAGACGACGGCTCGCCCGATGGCTTCGTGCGTGGCTACCGTCTCGGGGAGAGGGTAGTCGAGCAGCGCTGAGATCGCTTGCCAGGCAAGGCGAATCTGCTCATCGGCGAGAGACTGGGCCTGCTGGCGCGCGGCCCTGCGGAAGGGATTCACTTCTTCGACTCCTTGTCCCGCTTGGGGAAGAGCCCGCCCGGCCGTCCCTTGCCGTCCCAGTTGAGCAGGTTGACCCGGCCCCGCTTGGAATCTCCGGTCACGAGGGTGTCGGCGGTCTGCCGCTCCTGCAACATCCGGAAGTTCTCGACGGCAACCGTGGTCAACTCCCCGGAGCCCTCACCGAACGCGCCCATGTCGGCTTCGTAGTCGTAGTCGACGGGGCAGTCGGTGGCGAGTTCCTCGAGCCCGTGGGCCTGCTCGACGTGGGCGGTGGGGATGACGTAGCGGTCTTCGTACTTGGCGATGGCCAGCAACCGGAACATCTCGTACATGGACTCCGCGTCCATCCCGACGGCTTGCGCGATCGCCTCGTCCGGCTCCCCGCCGAGGTTGATGTCGCGCATGAAGGAGCGCATCGCGGCGAGCTTCTGCAGGACCGCCGTCACCGGGACCGTGTCGCCCGCGGTGAAGAGGTTGGCGAGGTACTCGACCGGGATCCGCAGCGCGTCGATGGCCGCGAAGAGGTTGCCCTGGTCCTCGGCATCGAAGCCCGTGTCCTTGACGACGTCGACGACCGGGGACAGCGGCGGGATGTACCAGACCATCGGCATGGTGCGGTACTCCGGGTGCAGCGGCAGCGCGACCTTGTAGTCCTGGATGAGCCGGCGGACCGGGGACTTCTTGGCCGCCTCGATCCAGTCGATGGGGATGCCCGCGAGCTCGGCATCCCGCGCGACGGCGGGGTCGTTGGGGTCGAGGAAGACATCGCACTGGGCCTGGTAGAGGGCGTGCTCGTCCTCGATCGAGGCCGCCTCGAGCACCTTGTCGGCGTCATAGAGCATGAGGCCGATGTAGCGCAGCCGCCCGACGCAGGTCTCGGCGCAGACCGTCGGGATGCCGACCTCGATGCGGGGGTAGCAGAAAGTACACTTCTCGGCCTTGCCGGTCTTGTGGTTGAAGTACACCTTCTTGTAGGGGCAGCCGGAGACGCACATGCGCCAACCGCGGCACTTGTCCTGATCGACCAGGACGATGCCGTCCTCGCTGCGCTTGTAGATCGCGCCGCTCGGGCAGCTCGCGGCGCAGCTCGGGTTGAGGCAGTGCTCGCAGATGCGGGGCAGGTAGAACATGAAGGTCTGCTCGAACTCGAACTTCACCTTGTCCTCGATGCCGCGCAGCATCACGTCACGCTTGGCGTGCTCCTGGCTGCCGCCGAGGTTGTCGTCCCAGTTGGCCGACCACTTGATGTTCATGGCCTTGCCGCTGATCAGCGAGATCGGCCGGGCGACCGGGAAGTGCTGCTGTGCGGGGGAGCGCAGCAGGGTGGCGTAGTCGTAGGTCCACGGCTCGTAGTAGTCGTCGATGGACGGCAGCTTGGGGTTGGAGAAGATCGTCGCGAGCTTCTTCCACCGGCTGCCGGACCTCAGGGTGAGCCGGCCGTTGGGCTTGCGGGTCCAGCCGCCCTCCCAGATGTCCTGGTCCTCGTAGGTGCGGGGGTAGCCGAGGCCGGGCCGGGTCTCGACGTTGTTGAACCACACGTACTCCATGCCGGAGCGGTTGGTCCACGCCTGCTTGCAGGTGACCGAGCAGGTATGGCACCCGATGCACTTGTCGAGGTTCATCACCATTGCCATTTGGGCCATGATCTTCATCGCGGTGCCTCCTCAGTACTCGACCGGCGCGGTGCGGCGACGGATCATCGTGACCTCGTCGCGCTGGTTGCCCGTCGGGCCGAGGTAGTTGAAGGCGAAGGACAGTTGGGCGTAGCCGCCGATGATGTGGCTCGGTTTCATCAGGATCCTGGTGAGAGAGTTGTGGATGCCGCCGCGGCGGTGGTTGGTCTCGGTGAGCGGGACGTCGATGAGACGGTCCTGCGCGTGGTGCATGTAGACGGTGCCCTCCGGCATGCGGTGGCTGACGATGGCGCGGGCCGCGACGACGCCGTTGCGGTTGACCGCCTCGATCCAGTCGTTGTCCTTGACGCCGATCTTGGCGGCGTCGAGGTCGGACATCCAGATCGCCTGACCGCCACGGGCCAGCGACAGCATGAAGAGGTTGTCCTGGTACTCCGAGTGGATCGACCACTTGTTGTGCGGCGTCAGGTAGCGCACCGACACGCCGAGCTCGGTGATCGCCCCGATCCTCTCCTCGCCGAAGAGGTCGGTCATGTTGAGCGGCGGTCGATAGATCGGCAGCCCCTCACCGATCTCGAGCATCCAGTCGTGGTCGAGGTAGAAGCTCTGTCGCCCGGTCAGGGTGTGCCACGGCTTGAGCCGCTCGACGTTGATCGTGAAGGGGCTGTAACGCCGCCCCCCCGTCTCGGAACCGGACCACTCAGGACTCGTGATGACCGGGACCGGCGCGGCCTGCGTGTCCGCGAAGGTGATCATCTTGCCCTCGTGCTCGGCCGCGAGGTCGTGCATCAGGTGGCCGGTGCGCTTCTCGAGGGTCTTGAAGCCCTGGGTCGCGAGGTGGCCGTTGGTCGTGCCCGACAGGGCCATGATCGCCTCGGCGGCCTGGATCCCGCTGACCACGCTCGGCCGGCCGTCCTTGACGCCGCCGTGCAGCACGCCGTTCTTGCCCTTGAGGTAGTCGATCTCACGTTTGACGTCGTAGGTGACGCCCTTGGTCGTCGTGCCGAGCGTGTCGAGCAACGGGCCGAGCGAGACCATCTTGTCGTAGATGGCGCCGTAGTCGCGCTCCACCACGATGAGCTTGGGCATCGTCTTGCCGGGGATCGGCTCGCACTCGCCGGCCTTCCAGTCCAACACCTTGCCGTGCGGGGTCGCCATCGCATCGGGGGTGTCGTGCAGCAGCGGCGCCACCACGAGGTCCTTGACGACGCCCAGGTGCTTGGCCCCCATCGTGGACAGCGCCTTGGAGATGACCTGGAAGATCTCCCAGTCCGTCTTCGTCTGCCACGGCGGGTTGATCGCCGGGTTGAACGAGTGGATGAACGGGTGCATGTCGGTCGTGTTGATGTCGTGCTTCTCGTACCACGTCGCCGCCGGAAGCACGACGTCGGAGAAGATCGTCGAGCTCGTCATCCGGAAGTCGAGGGTGCACAGCAGGTCGAGCTTGCCCTCGGGGGCCTCGTCGTGCCAGACGATGTCGCGGGGCCGGTGGCCCTCGGGGGCGTCGACCGCGCTCACGCTGCTGTCGGTGCCGAGCAGGTGCCGCAGGAAGTACTCGTTGCCCTTGGCCGAGCTGCCGAAGAGGTTGGCCCGCCACTGGGTCAGGATGCGGGGGAAGTTCTCCGGAGCGTCGGGGTCCTCCACCGCGAAGCGCAGGTCACCGGACTTGAGCTGCTCGACGACGTAGTCGGGGACGGACGTGCCTGCGGCCTCGGCGTCGTCGCAGATCTGGATCGAGCTGCGGTTGAGGCTGGGGAAGCTCGGCATCCAGCCCAGCCGTGCCGACAGGGCGAGGGTGTCGGCGGTCGACATCCCCTCGAAGCGGCCGGCACCCGTGGCTGCGGAGTGCGTGTTCACGGGGTAGTGGTCGTAGCGGAACTGGTCCGTGTGCATGTACCAGTAGGCGGTCTGGATCATCTGCCGCGGTGGGCGCGCCCAGTCCAGGGCCATGGCCAGGTGGGCCCAGCCGGTGATCGGCCGTGCCTTCTCCTGACCGACGTAGTGGGCCCAGCCGCCGCCGTTGCGGCCCTGGCAACCCGTGATCGTCGTCAGCACGAGCATGGCCCGGTAGATCGCGTCGGAGTGGAACCAGTGGTTGGCCCCGGCGCCGACGATGATCATCGAGCGGCCATCGGTGTCGACCGCATTCTGGGCGAACTCGCGGGCGATCCGGGCCACCGCCTGGGCCGGCACCGACGTGATCGGCTCCTGCCAGGCGGGGGTGTAGGGGGTGTCGACGTCGTCGTAGCCGCTGGCCCACGAGCCGGGAAGCCCCTCGCGCCCGATCCCGTAGTGGGCGAGCATGAGGTCAAGGACGGTGGTGACGAGTTGGTCGCCGACCCGGCGGACCGGGACGCCCCGGGCTGCGATGCTGGGGTCGCCCTCGTCGAAGCGGGGCAGCTCCACCAGCACGGCCTCGTCGTGCGTCCCGTGCAGGGACAGCGCCGGCACCGTGTCACCGAGGTCGAGGTTCCACTTGCCGACACCGTCATCGCCGAAGCGGTCGGCGAGCGAGCCGTTGGGGCAGACGAGTTCGCCGGTCACCTCGTCGAGGACGACCGTGCGGAAGGCGGCACTCTCGGAGTCGCGCTCCGGACCGGTCAGGTCGGCAGCGGTGAGGAACTTGCCCGGCCGGTAGGCCACCGTCCCCGCGGCACCGGGCTCAGCGGCATACCCCTCGCCCTGCACCTGATCGAGGACGATGAGGTGGGGCAGGTCGGTGTACTGGCGGCAGTAGCTCTGGAAGAAGGGCACCTGCTTGTCGACGAAGAACTCCTTGAGCACCACGTGTCCCATCGCCATCGCGAGGGCCCCGTCGGTGCCGGGGGCCAGGGCGAGCCACTCGTCGGCAAACTTCACGTTGTCGGCGTAGTCGGGCGCGACGGCGATCACCTTCTGGCCGCGGTAGCGCGCCTCGACCATCCAGTGCGCATCCGGGGTGCGGGTGACGGGGACGTTGGAGCCCCACATCATCAGGTAGCTGGCGTCCCACCAGTCGCCGGACTCGGGCACGTCGGTCTGGTCGCCCCAGATCTGCGGTGACGCGACGGGCAGGTCGGCGTACCAGTCATAGAAGGAGAGCATCGTGCCGCCGACGAGCTCGGTGAAGCGTGAGCCCGAGGCGTGGCTGACCATCGACATGGCCGGGATCGGGGAGAACCCGGCGATCCGGTCGGGGCCCCACTGCTTGATCGTCGAGACGTAGCCAGCGGCCACGAGCTCAGCGGCCTCTTCCCACGTCGCCCGGACCAGCCCACCCTTGCCGCGGGCGCTCTTGTAGCGCTTGGCCTTGACCGGGTCGTTGGTGATCTCGTGCCACGCCTCCACCGGGTCCCCGAGGCGGGCCTTCGCCTCCCGGAACATCTCCAGCAGGACACCGCGCACGTAGGGGTAGCGGACCCGGGTGGGGGAGTAGGTGTACCAGGAGAAGGCCGCGCCGCGGGGGCAGCCGCGGGGCTCGTACTCGGGGGAGTCGGGACCGACCGAGGGGTAGTCGGTCTGCTGGGCCTCCCAGGTGATGATCCCGTCCTTGACGTAGACCTTCCACGAGCAGGACCCGGTGCAGTTGACCCCGTGCGTCGAGCGGACCACCTTGTCGTGGCTCCACCGGTCGCGGTAGAAGGAGTCCCCGGAGCGGCCGCCGACCGCCTCCATGCTGCGTTTGTCCTCCGACACCGTGGCCCTGGTGAAGAAGTGCCGGGTGCCGACCAGTGCCTCGCTGAGTGGGCCGTCGAGCCCAGCGGGTGCGTGATCGGTCGTCGAAGGGTTCATCGGGAGATCTCCTTGTCGGGCATGGTCGTGCGTGCGGCAGGGGCGGTGAAGGGGGAGGTCGCGGTCAGTGACGCGACACAGAGGTTGGGTCCGACGAAGGGCGTGAGCCCCACCTCGGTGGACGTCTCGCCGAGGGACTCGAGGACGCCGCGCATCAGGCCGCGGTGGATCCCGCAGACGACGGCAGGGTTCTGGTGGGCGAGGGCGATGAACGGGCACTCGTAGAGCGACACGCGCGCGGTGCGGCCGCCGTCGGTGGTGGCGACCTCGGGGGTGTAGCCCCAGTCCCCGAGCAGGTCGACCATCTGGCCGATCTTGCCGAGCCATGCTCCGGCCGAGCGGGCCGGCTCGCACGCGGCCGAGCCGAGCCCCGCCTGGACCACCTTTCGACGTCCCCAGCGCTCGCCGGCCTCCTCGGGCGTCATGCCCTGACCGGACTCGTCGACCCCGAAGCTCTCCACGAGCAACTCCGTGAGCAACTCGTAGGAGCGCTCCCTGGGGACGGTCCCGAGCGAACCGGTCTCGAGCGCATAGAGCTTGCGGGGGCGCCCAGCGCCTTCGCCGCGCTGGAAGTGCGAGCGCAGCAGTCCGACGCCGACGAGTTGGTCGAGGTGAAAGCGCAGCGTCGTCACGTGCAGACCCAGCAGCTCGGCGAGCTCGCGAGCGCTCAGCCCCGCGTGCGGGGCGAGGCCACCCTTGGCGGGGTCGGGGTGGGAGGGGAGGTTGGCCAGGGTGTCCACAATGGCGCGCCGCACGGGTGAACTGAGCAGGTCGACCGAGCTCTCATCCGAGTGCTCCATCGATCCTCCTCTAACCGGCAATCGGGGATATACGTCACAGCCGTGTGGCTTAATTAAAAGGAATGCGTCCATTTATCTAATCACTAAAGAGGAGTGTCCGCGACCATAGGCGTCGGCGTGGGCGTGGGGCCGCCTTCGTGGCCCACCGGACGCGGGCAGCCCTCCTACCAAAAGGCCTTGCCCACCGCTACGATTCAGCGAAGAATTGCGACCTGTCGACGGAGCCGATGTGATCTGTGCCATGAAAACGGGGACCGTCCCGTTTGATGGGGGCCGTCGGTGGGAGTTCCGGCTCTCGTCGTGTCACAGGGAGCCTCGGCAAGACGGTAGCCTCTGATCCGACAGAATTAAAAGGAGTTAATTCCTATCTATTAGGAGGCTCGAGAGAGTCATGGAAAACCGATCCGGGGGCACCCGGGTGCTCGTGATGTCGAGCATCGCCTTCACCGTGATGTTCGCGGTCTGGTTGATGTTCGGCATCCTCGGCATCCCGATCCAGAAGGAGCTCGGTCTCACTGACGTCGAGCTGTCCTGGATCACTGCGGTCGCCGTCCTCAACGGCTCGATCTGGCGCCTGCCGGCGGGGATGCTCTCCGACCGGATCGGCGGTCGCACCGTCATGGTCGGGATGCTCTTCGCGACGGCGATCCCCGCCTACCTCGTGTCGCAGGCCCACTCCTACGGAATGCTCCTGCTCCTGGCCTTCCTCGTCGGCTTCGCCGGCAACTCCTTCAGCGTCGGAATCGCGTGGAACTCCGCCTGGACCCCCCGCGAGCGACAGGGCTTCGCCCTCGGCGTCTTCGGGGCTGGCAACGTCGGTGCCTCGGTCACCAAGTTCATCGGGCCGCCGATCATCACCGGCACCGCGGGAGCCGGGTACATCCTCGGCATCCAGGGCGGTTGGCGGCTCGTCCCGGTCATCTACGCGGTCCTGCTCATCCTCGTCGGGATCCTCACCCTCATCGTGACGCCCCGTCATGACCGGGTGGCCGGCGCCGGCAAACCGCTCAGCGAGATGATGCGTCCGCTGCGACAGGTCCGGGTCTGGCGCTTCGGCCTCTACTACGTCGCCGTCTTCGGTGCCTACGTCGCCCTGGCCGCGTGGCTGCCGAAGTACTACGTCGACAACTTCGACATCCCGCTCGGCACCGCGGCCCTGCTGACAGCGACGTTCATCTTCCCGGCCTCCCTGCTGCGTCCCGTCGGCGGCTGGTTCAGTGACCGCTTCGGAGCCCGACGCGCCATGTACTGGACCTTCGGGGTCATGCTCCTCACGAGCGGCATCCTCATGATGCCCAACGGCCACATCGTCGTGGTCGGGCCCGACGGCACCCAGAGTGAGCACCTCGGCTACGCCATCGGGCTCGTCCCCTTCGCCGTCATCGTCTTCTTCCTCGGCTGCGCCATGGGGATCGGCAAGGCCGCCGTCTACAAGCACATCCCCGAGTACTTCCCCGACAATGTCGGCGCGGTGGGCGGCCTCGTCGGGATGCTCGGCGGGCTCGGTGGCTTCTTCCTGCCGCCGATGTTCGCCTACACCAAGGCGTGGTCCGGCTTCCCGTCGAGCACCTTCTTCGTTATCTTCCTGCTCACCGCGGCCTGCATGCTCTGGATGCACTGGACCGTCGTGCACATGCTGCACCGCGGTTCGCCCGAGCTGTCCGACCACTTCGAACTACCCGACGGCATCGAGCCGGCGGACCAGACCCCTGCAGCGTCCCGATCGGGCGCCCAAGATGAAACCGTGGAGGCCCACGCATGAGCGCGAAGTCCGTTGCAGCCCCGAAGGGGGAGTGGCTCGAGTCCTGGGATCCGGAGAACGAGGAGACCTGGGACAAGGGCCTGGCCTGGTCCACCCTGTGGATCACGACCTTCAGCCTCACCATGGGCTTCGTCACCTGGTTCCTGCCGAGCGCCATCGTGCCGAAGCTCAACCCGCTGGGATACACCTTCACCCAGTCGCAGCTCTACTGGCTTGCCTCGATCCCGGGTCTGGCCGCCGGCCTGATGCGGATCATCTGGATGGTGCTGCCCCCGATCATGGGCACCCGCAAGATGGTCACCCTCACGACCTTGCTGTTCATCTTCCCAGTCCTGGGGTGGGGCGTCCGGGTCACCAGCCCCACCGCGCCCTACTGGGAGTTGCTGACGCTCGCCTTCCTCTCCGGCATCGGCGGAGGCGCGTTCTCGGGTTTCATGCCCTCGACCTCCTACTTCTTCCCGAGACGGATGCAGGGCACGGCGCTCGGTCTGCAGGCCGGCATCGGCAACTTCGGCGT